>NZ_JBLWEN010000043.1:0-57767 GCF_048287415.1 Candidatus Electronema sp. JM | reverse complement strand
AGACCTGCCGGAAATTTTCTGAAAAAAGCGCCTGCAATGCGGCTTGAAACATGCAAATATGTCCTTGCCGCAATCGATCTTGAAATATTCGCCGCATATTTCCATGGTGATGACCTCCTCACCGCTCAGGGCAGGCGTAAAACCGCCCCGCCGCATCTTGCAGTTTTGTTTGATGAAATCATATTGGCTGCACACGGTCAGAAAAACAGCGGCAATAAAACTGTCCCGATCCATGGCGCGCTCCTTGTGAATATGGCTTACATACCGATATGCTACAGGATGCGCCCCATGGATCGGGCATCTTTTTTAAGAGTTGCACATTAGGTAATGCTGTGATTTCGAGTTCCATGCCTTCCTCCGTGTGTGGTTATATTCATGCCTGACAGCAAAAATATAACACATGCGGGGAGGCATGGATTTTTCAAGAGTTACAGGTCACAACTTGGGTTATATTTATTGCGATGTTGACGGCTGGCCGGAGCTGGAAAGATACACATCAAAGCGCACGGTTGCGCCGACGAGCGAATGCGAGGGCGCGGCTTCTCCGAGAAACGTAGCCTTGGCAGGCCGCTTAACCGCCACCCTGTGACTCACGGCCCGCGCCGCTGCCAGCAGCTCTTTTTCAGCCGCCGGGCTGGCAGGTTGCGCAAGGAGCTGGAGCAGCTGCGCCTCTTTCTTGACTAAGGCCGATTTGCGCCGCTCCGGGAACATCGGATCAAAATAAATTGCGTCAACAACCTGCCCCTGCGTCCGCATCTCATGCAGAAAAGGCAGCACGTCGCCTGCTGTCAGGCGGATGCGGGCGGCTATGGCGGCTGTGTCCGGGCATTGCCGGGCGCGTTCCAAGCCGTCAGCGAGCAGCGCAGCCTGCACCGGCTCTCGCTCAAAGACATGCACCGTGCAGCCCGCCGCTGCGAGCAGGAAGCTGTCCCGCCCCAGTCCGCCGGTGGCATCCAGCACCGCCAGCGGCCTGCCTGTTTTGCAGCCGACCGCTCGCAGCAGCAGCTCTTTGCCCGGCTGCTTGCGGCGGAAATCCATTGCTCCGGCAGTGAAATCCACCCGCAGCGGCCCGCGCAGCTGCGGATCGTCCGGCTTGAGCAGTTCCAGCCCCTCCGCCGTGCAGCGCAGCAGAAGCTGATGCCGCGCTCCGTTCTCAGCTAAAGGCAGACCGAGCCGTGCGGCCAGTTCCTCGGCCTGAGCAAGCAGTTCCGGCGCGGCGCAGTCCACAGCAATTTCAAACCGGTGCCCAGATGCAGCGGCTTCTCCGCTCATTTTGCGCATTGATCTTTCATGGCCCGCACTGTATCATAAACCCATTTCTTTGCAAAGCACAGGAAGGGGAAGAAAAATGAACACAACGCAGCCCGGCGTGACCGCTCTCATCTCCGCCCGTTGGCGATCAAGCCGCTTTCCCGGCAAACCGCTGGCCGCTGATAGTGGGATGGCGGCAGAGACAGCTATTAACTGTTGGAGCGTATGATGCAAAGAAAGGAGATATACATTTTCGTTCTTTTGTTTATTGGGTTGATTACATTTCGATTTTCAACGAATATTGAGAATATTGTTTCCATAGGAGGAAGTTCTATTGCAACCATTCCTTGGTCTGACGCAGCTGGCTGGACCGAAGGCAGTGAATATATTCAAAGAGGTGAGGTCATGCCTGAATTCCCTTCACGCAGACCTCTTTACCCGGCATTCCTCTCCTTGTTGTTTACCTTGACCGGTGGGACATATCTTGCGGCGATTATCTGTCAGGTCGTTTTATTTTCTTCTGCTTTAATCGCATGTTTTTATTTACTGAGAAACAGCAATGAAAAATATGCTGTAGCTTTCTTTCTTACCTGTCTGTCACTTTGGTTGCCATCAACGCAATCTTTATTTCTTACTGAAAATCTTGGCGCAATACTTCTTATTGTTTCTTTCGGATTTCTATGGAGAGGCGTTTCGGATGGTTGTATCCCATTGTATGGGACAGGCCTTTTTCTGTTGTCGCTGTCTTTTTCCGCTCGGCCATGGGCTGCTGGCTGTCTTCTGACGCTTCCTTTGCTTCCATTCACAATCAATCAACAATTTAAATACAAGGCAAAGCATTTATTTTTTTTCAGCTTTCTGGTCGCTTCAGGGCTTGCCATTAACTTTATCGTGTCAGCTTTATTCGCGACTCCGATAACAGCGTCTAATTATCCTCAAACATTGTATGGACTCGTTTCAAACACCTTAAGCTGGAGAGCAGCCTCCCTTGATCCTGTCATAGCACAACATCTACAGGAAGGTACGGCCCCTGCTTTATTGAACACGATTATTTATCAGCGTTGCTGGGAAATATTCATTGCTAACCCATTATTATTACTGTTTTCGTTCAGCAAGGTGTACACGCTCTATTTTAGGGAGATTCCATCAGCTTTTGCTGATGATACATACTTATATCCGATTATTTTGGTATTATGGTGTATATTAATTTTGAAAAAATATGAAAAAATTAATAAGATTAAGTGCCTTGCTGTTTTATTTCCAACAGTTTTAAACCTTGGCAGATTTGCGTTTATATTCTTAGCACTTTACGGAATATTTTTCTTTTTTACAAGAAGGCAGCAAAACACAGGGGCTTTTGGATTGCTTTATCTGCTTGGCATTCTTGCCTCCTTGCCTCTTGTTGGCATTGATGGCGGCAGCAGGGTTAAAATAGCAAGCGACATCTTTATTTTTTTTCTATGCGCATTCGGTCTTCAGCATTTTTTGCACCCAATTCAAGAACTTGGGGTGACTGGTTTCGATAAAAATAAACAAAAAAATGTGGTGCCGCTGGCAGCATTATTTGTCTGTTTTGTTTTTTTTATCTTTTTTCCTTGGCTGATTTTTTTGAATGGAAAACGGCAGCACGAACAGAAGTCACTGTCTGTTCAAACAGAACGTCTGCCACTGCAAGCTCCTTTGCCGGATGCTTTATCAAAGTTGGAATTAGATACCATAGGAAAAAAGTGGCCTGATCCTTCTTATGAGACTATTGACGGAAAGGCAGCATGTCATCTTATCAGATATACAGACCGTGATGCTCTATTTTTAGATAGTAAGCAATGGGTATCTGTCCAAATGGCAGAGTTCTGGCCAATGGGTAAATTTGATCCGCCAATGGCGCGTACTGTACACGTTCGTTCTTGGTGCATTTTTCCAAACACAGGCAAAGAGTCTTTAAAAAGATTTAACAATAGCTATATTTATGTTGCTGGAAAGATTATTGGTATTCCAAGAAAATGGAAATATGACACCGGATATGCACTCTTAGTCAGCCATATCGGAGTGCCAACTAGAGATGGTGCTGTAACGTGGCACGAAGTTTCTTCTTTACCTCACTGATATTTTATAAATGAAAAACAAATATGCTGTAGAACGAATTGCTTTTTGGGATAGAAACTCAGGAAAATATCCAAGAAGCATTTTTAGTAAATTTTATCATAAATCACTTTGCCATTATTATAGATTCTTTATTCCTAATGGATTGAGAATTCTTGAATTGGGTTGCGGAGAAGGAGGCCTGCTCCACAGCTTGCGGCCAAGCAGAGGTGTTGGTGTTGATTTCAGCGCAAAGATTGTCAGCGAGGCATCCTGCCGATATTCTGATCTTGAATTTATTTGCGCTGACATTCACGATGTAAATATTGATGAAAAGTTTGATGTTATCATTTTGTCTGATATATTGAACGACTGTGAAGACGTGCAAAAAATATTGATGCATATCAGGAGAAACTGCCACGACAGAACAAGAATTATAATAAACTATTTTAATAACACATGGCGCGTTCCACTGATTTTGGCGCGTCGTTTGAAGTTGGCCCGGCCACTCTTGGAGCAAAACTGGCTTGCGCCTCAAGACATAAAAAATCTTCTCACTCTTTCAGGATTTGAGGAGATATCTAAAAAATCTTTTATCGCGCTTCCTGTCGCAGTTCCTCTTGTAACGAATTTCCTGAACCGCTTTGTCATCCATATTTTTCCATTCAGCCTGTTCGCTTTGACCAATTTTTCGATTTCCCGGCCTGTGCCGGAAAAGAAAAAAATAGAAGAATTGACAGTGTCTGTCATTATCGCAGCGAGGAACGAAGCCGGTCATATCGAAGAGCTGCTGGAAAGAATTCCGCCGCTTGGCAAAAAAACCGAGATCATCTTTGTTGAAGGAGGCTCCTCTGATAACACTTACGAAGCCATCGAACAGGCAATTGACAAGAGAATATCAAATGATATCTTGCTCTATCGACAGCAAGGCAAAGGAAAGGGCGATGCCGTTCGGCTCGGATTTGAAAAAGCGACTGGCGATATTCTGCTCATCCTTGATGCAGATATAACCGTGCGGCCAGAGGATTTACCGAGATTTGTCCAAGCTATTGCCGATGGAAAAGGAGAATTTATCAATGGTGTCCGGTTAGTTTATCCTATGCAGGATGAAGCGATGCGTTTTTTTAACATTATTGGCAATAAATTCTTCAGTTTCGCCTTTTCTTGGCTGCTGAATCAGCAGATCAAGGATACTTTGTGCGGCACTAAAGTCATGTGGAGAAAAGACTACGAGGTATTGGCGAAAAATCGGCATTATTTTGGCGATTTCGATCCATTTGGTGATTTTGATCTTATTTTTGGCGCAGCGAAAATGAATCTAAAGATTATTGACCTGCCAATCAGGTATCAATCGCGCCGGTATGGAACAACGAATATCAGCAGATGGCGCAATGGCTGGACGCTGCTCAAGATGGTTGTGTTTGCGTCAAGAAAAATTAAATTCATCTAAAGATGAAAAATTTCCTTCAGCATCCTTTGGCGGCAAATCTTGATCTTGATTCGCCAGATGCCCCGTTAATTCATCGTCAGATAATCAACAGCAAGCCTTTTTTACAGAATATCTATCAAGAATGGTATCAGGAAATTATACGAAATCTTCCTGATCATCCAGGAAGAAATATTATAGAGCTTGGTTCTGGCGGAGGGAATCTGCAAAATATACTGCCGGATATCATAACCTCCAATATTCATCCAACCGGAAGCGTCAATATCGTTCTTGATGGACAATGCTTGCCATTTTCGACAGCATCGCTTGATGCCATTGTCATGGTTGACGTTTTTCATCATCTTCCTGACGTGGATAAATTTTTCAAAGAAAGTATACGATGTCTTGCTGAAAAAGGCCGCATTATCATGATTGAACCTTGGATTACCACGTTGTCAGCGGTAATTTACAAACATCTCCATCACGAACCTTGTCTCCCCGACAGGAAAAGCTGGGATTTTCCAACTACAGGCCCGCTGTCTGGTGCCAATCTGGCATTGCCGTGGATTGTCTTTGAACGGGATCGAAACTTGTATCTTGACAGATACAGTCCGCTTAAAATAAAAACTATCAGAATTGACTGGCCATTTGTCTATCTGCTCTCTGGGGGCGTTTCTATGAAAACGTTGGTGCCTGAGCGCAGCTACCCATTAGTTCGCAAGATGGAACGGCTGCTGTCGCCAATAATGAAACATCTCGCTATGTTTGCGATCATAGTCCTTGAAAAGGAATGACGATGAACACAACGCAGCCCGGCGTGATTGCCATCATTCCGGCCCGCTGGCAGTCAAGCCGTTTTCCCGGCAAGCCGCTGGCCTTGATAGCGGGCAAGCCCATGATTCAGCATGTGGTCGAGCGGGCACGGCAGGTCAAGCTGCTCTCGCGGGTGGCGGTGGCCACAGATGATGAGCGCATCGCCGAGGCCGTGGCCTCCTTCGGCGGCGAGGCGGTGCTGACCCGCTCCGACCATGTCTCCGGCACCGACCGCCTGGCGGAGGCCGCCGAGCTGCTGGGCATCGCCGAGCAGGACGTGGTGGTCAACATCCAAGGCGACCAGCCGCTCTTCCCGCCGGAGGTGATCAGCCAGGTGGCGCAGCCGCTCCTCGACGACCCCGCGCTGCCGATGGCCACTCTGATCTACAAAATTATCCGCCCGGAAGAGATCACAGACCCCAATCATGTCAAAACAGTGTTCGACCGCAGCGGCAACGCGTTGTATTTTTCCCGCTCGCCGATACCGCACCAGCGCAATCCGGCTGACGGAATGCCAACGTATTATAAACACTTAGGCTTCTACGCCTACCGCAAGGGCTTCCTCCTCACTTTTGTCGCCCTGCCCGAAGGCGAGTGGGAGCATTTTGAAAAACTGGAGCAGCTCCGCGCCTTGGAGTATGGCTACCGGATTAAAGTGGTGCTGACCGAGCACGACTCGATTGAGGTGGACACCCCGCAGGACGCGCTGCGGGCCGAGGCGGAGCTGCTGAACGTGTTTTGAAGTGAAGTCTTACCGTTCTGCCAGCCCAGCGGCAATTTCCTGCTGCAAGCTGCGGATCAGGGCAATGGGGTCTTTGCTGTCGCGGATCGGTCTGCCGATGACCACATAATCCGCGCCGCTGAGGATGGCGTTCTTGGCCGTGGCGATGCGCTTTTGATCGTCGCTGCCGTCATCAATATTCGTGCCAGGACGGATGCCGGGCGTGACGATCAGAAAATTCTTATCCAGCTCATGGCGCAGTGGCCCGGCTTCCAGCGCGGAGGCCACCACGCCGTCGCAGCCCAGCTCCAGTGCCCGGCGCGAGCGCAGCAGCACCAACTCGGCGATGCTGCCGCTCATTCCCATCGCCCGCATGTCCTCCTCACCGAAGCTGGTCAGGACAGTGACCGCGAGCAGCTTCAGGTCGCCTTTGGCCTGCACCGCCGCCCGCAGAATCGGGTCATTGCCGTGCACGGTGGCGAAGGTCACGCCCCGACCGCAGAGCTGCTCCACCGCCAGCTTGACTGTCTCCGGGATGTCGAAAAATTTCAGATCAACCATCACCTTGCAGCCGCGCTCGACCAGCGCGTCAATGGTCTTGAACCAGCCAGCCATGAAGAGCTGCAAGCCGACCTTGAAGAAGCGAATTTCACTGTCCAGCCGCTCAATCAGGCGCATGGCCTCTTCATGGGTCGGCACGTCAAGGGCGAAGATGATCCGCTCATCCAGCGGGATATTTTTAGGCATGATGCTCAAGTGTTTTGTTGTTGTTTCCGCAGGATGCCGTAGAGGAGCAGTCCTGCGGCGATCATCGCCGCGCAGAGCAGTTGGCCCATGCTCAGGCCGAAAAGCAGCAGGCCGAGCTGCGGATCTGGCTCGCGGAAGAATTCAATCAGCCAGCGGAAGGTTCCGTACAAAATGAGAAACAAGGCCAGCAAAGAGCCGTGCGGCCACTGCTTGATCCACGGTTTGGCCCGCAGCGGCCAGAGGATACAGAAAAGAACCAGCCCTTCCAGCAGGGCTTCATAAAGCTGGGACGGATGCCGGGGCAGCTCGCCGCCGCCAGGAAAGACCATGCTCCACGGCACTTCCGTGACCCGGCCATACAGTTCGCCGTTCAGGAAATTGCCGATCCGGCCCAAACCGAGGCCAATAGGCACTGTGACGGTGTAGCTGTCTGCTGTCTTCCAGAAGTCGAGCTTGGTGCGGCCACAGAAGAGCAGTCCGGCCAGCAGCACCCCGATCACTCCGCCATGGAACGACATGCCGCCTTCCCAAGTGGCGAAAATGTGCTGCGGATGCTCCAGATAATAAGGCAAGTTGTAGAACAGAACATAGCCGAAACGCCCGCCAAGAATCACGCCGACGATCAAGGCCAAGTTAAGATTGTCCAACTGCTCAAGCATCTGCTGCCAGCCGAACTGCTTGGCCTGCCGCCTGACTAAAAGATATGCGGCGGTGAAGCCGAGCACATACATCAGCCCGTACCAGCGCACTGCAAAGGGGCCGATGGCGAAAATTATGGGGTCAATGGCAGGATAGTGAATCATAAAAAATAAGGAAAATCATTTCGTTATCTGAAATATTGTCAAGAGGCGAAAATACACTGCCGAAGCTGCTTGAAAACGCAAGCTCCGGCAGCGCGCAGCGGATTATTTTACTATTTCCCAACTGCGGATGATGTTGACGATCTCGTTCTTTTCCTGTTCGGTAAGATAATCGGGCTGGCCGGAAGCTTCAGCCATTCTGATGACCGTTTCTTCCCATTCTTTCTTTGCCTTTTTACTTTTCGCCGCCTGATAAATTCGTTCCAAGCCGTGGCACCTGCTGCACTTATCTTTGATCAGCGAAGTGTCCGCAGTTGCTGAGTTGGACTGGACAGGAGCGGTTTCCTTCTCCGGCTCTTTGCCGCGCTGTTCCGGCGGCAGGCTGAGGAAGTTGATAAGCTCCTCTTTTTCCTCAGCGGAAAGATACCCTGGATCGCCGGTTATTTCAATCATGCTGTTGATGGTTTCTGTCCACGCCTCCCGCGTTTTTTTAGTGCGCAGCACCCGTTCCAAGGCATGGCAGCCTGCGCTGCACTTGCGGGCAGCCAAACGCCGCACTCCGTTCAGCTCGTTTCCCGCGTTCCCAGAAGGGTTCCCATCGCCTGCCCGGATCACTTGGCGGCTGCTGAGAAATTTGATAACCAGCTCTTTCTCCTCGTTGCTGAGGTAATCTTGGTTGCCCTCAAGTTTGATCATGTCCTTAACAGTTTGCCGCCAATCCTTCTCATCTTTGTCGACGGCCATGAACACCTTGTCCAAGCCGTGGCAGACTGAACATTTGGCTGCCACCAGCCTCCGTCCTTGTTCGGCCTCGCCGCGCTGCTTCTGCACCTGCAGCCGCTTGCTCTGCTGTGTCAGGTAGCTGATAATAACTTCCTCATCTGAACCACTGATGTCAGCGGTATCAAACGCAGCCATTTTCTTGACTGTTGGTGTCCAATCGGCGATATTTGGGTTGTAGAGGCGCTCCAGCGTGTGGCATTTGCTGCATTTTCTGCTGACAACAGACTGACCCGGCTCCATGCTGAGGCCGCCGCCGCCCGGCATTTGTCTGGCAACGCCGCGCTGCTTGCCGTAATAATACGCCGCCATGCCGGTCAGACCAAAAGACAGGCCGAAAATCGCCAAGCCGAGCAGGATCAGTCGGGTGCTGACCAAAGCTTTCTGCCGGGCCACCACCACCTTGATCATGATCAGCGGCACCAGCAGCAAGGCGAGGATCATGACCGGAGCGGGCATGTCTTCTTGAAAGCTGCCCGCCCGGAAGACCATCCACGCCAGCAGCACCGCGAATAACATTAAAAAAACATAGCCGAGCAGGCGATGCAGGGCCGAACAGCCGCCTTTGCGCTCGCGCTTCTGCGAAGGGGTGGTGCCCATCTCCAGCATGATCAGCACCGTGACACCGGCGATGATCACCAAAAGCAGGGCCAGCATGAACGAGAACTGCTGGTACATGATGCTCTTTCCTGAATTGCACGATTAGAGAGCAACTCCGCCGCCGGGCCTCCTCCAGCTCGGCAACAACGCGGCGTTCCTCTCTGCGCGGTTCTGCATCAGAAGGAGTTTCTATTCAAGTGTATTCCTTTTCTTGCTCCAGTTCAACTGCCGGCCAAGATTTCCTCAACGCTGCCGCTCTGTGGTACTTCCTGCCGGGCAGCGCACTTTTTCCACCTTGTCGGCAAAAACAAAGTTGCCGTCATGCTCCGGCGTGTGGCAGCCCAGACAAACCGGAGCAGCCGGTTTCGGTCGTGGCGCAGGAATTTCATTCGGTTTGGCCGCATGAGCCGCTGCCGGGCCGTGGCAGCTTTCACAGCTCACCCGCCGGTGCTGTTCCGCCACCTGAAGGAGCAGCTTCTCGGCTTTGACTTTGTCGGCCTCGTAATACGGCAGGGTGACATGACAAAGCAGGCAGTCCTCGTTGAGCTGCTGCTTTTTTTTCTCCAAGGGCTGCAAGCTGGCCGCGTGACGGGTTTTCTGCCAAAATTCCGCCTGCGCCGGATGACAGACGGCGCAGCGTTCCCAGCCTGCAAGGGTGTTCATAACCACAGCCCGTTCCGCCGCCGCCGCCCGCTCTTGATTGAGATCGGCCAGCCGCTGTTTGGCCTGATCAAGAATGCCGCGCACCTTCTGGTCTTCCGGCAACGCAGCATCCAACTCAATAAAGTCGTTGCTGAAGCGGCAGAGGTTTGGGGCTTCGCCTTCAGGCTTTTTTTTCTCCCGCAGCAGCTTGATGTTTTTTTCGATCTGTTGTTTTTCCGCCAGCAGCCGCTGCCGTTCCTTGTCTTCCGGCTTCAGCTTGCCGAGCTGCGCGTTGAGCTGGTCGAGCTTGCTCTGCTCCAGCCGAATTTTTGTCAGGTCGCTGTCCTCCCAGCGGCCAGCCTCAGTCCATGCAACCCGCATCATGCCAAGCGTTTTGCCGCGTGCGCCGGTTTGGGCAAAAAGCGTGCTGCCGACCATGAAGGGATTATTGCCGGTTGCGCCGGGGCCGGAAGCGAGCAAAAGATGCACCCCTGGATTGGCCTCGGCAATTTCTTTATTCACTTCATACGGATAACTCGACAAAAGAATGATCATATCCGCCTTGCCGCTGACTTGGGCCAGCGTTTTCGATAAAGCCTCTTTCCATGGCAGCAGGAGATAATCTGCTTTGTCCGGGGCCGCATCCAAGCTGCCAGTCAGACCAAGCACGGCTATTTGTATTCCTGCAAGCTCGGTCAGCAGATAGGGCGCAAAAACCGGCTGCTTCTTTTTGGCATCAACCAAGTTCATGGAAAGCCAAGCTAACTGATGCTTCTCCTGCCATTGTTTGAGCAGAGCGATGCCGCCTGCCAAATCATGCGCCTCAAGCCCCAGCGCACGGCAGTCCATTGCCCGCATCGCTTCAGCTATCCCTTCGGCATTGATCAGCTCCTGCCGCTTCTGCTCCTCCTGCACACTGGTCTGCCGGAAAAGCAGGCCGCCGCCGCTGAGAAACAGGGCGGGCCGCTGCTCTTTCGCCGTGATTTGACTAAGCTGAAGGGCCTGTCGAGCCAGGCCGCCGAGCTGCCGTGCCCGGCAGCCGCAGGGTTCGGTCTCGCCGTGGCCGTCGTTGCTATAAAATAAGAGGAAATCCGCCGCCCGGAGCGGAGCGGCCAAGAGGCCGGAAAGCAGCAGACAAAGCAGCATCGGCAGCAGTTTTTTGTTCAGCATGATTGCAGCACCTTGGTTGCGCAGTTGAGAAGACCGCGCTGGCAGCTCGCGGTCTGATTTTTCATCTGCCCATTATTCCTCTTTTTTCAAGGCGACACAAGCAAAAGCGCAGCTCTGCCGCACAAGATTGATGTTTCCCGCTTGACAGAGGCCGTAAAATACGGTTAAATGAATCGCTTCATCATCAAGGCGATGTAGCTCAGCCGGTTAGAGCATACGGCTCATATCCGTAGTGTCCGGGGTTCAAGTCCCTGCATCGCCACGATTTTCAGTTTATAGCAAGGCATTGATATTGAACAAATATCAATGCCTTTTCATTTTTTTTCGCCGCACGCTCTTCTTCGTTAGTTCCTCCACATACAGCACTGTTGACCGCCGCTCTTTCCGCCGTTATCATAGGAGCAGTTTGCCGCCTTTTCCAACTCCGCCGCCAAGATGCCGCAACCACGCTGGAACACCGCCGACCTCCTCGACCTTGAATTCCTCGTCCAGCAGGACGAGGGCGAGGACATGGCCCGTCTGGCTGCCCGCGACCGCGAGATCTTCGCCGCGCTGCCGGAGCAGGATGACGCGCGGCTGCTCCGCTGCTGGCTGGAGCACCGGAAGCAGAATGCAGAAAAAGACAGCGTCGCTTTGCCCGGCAGCCTCTGGCAGGAGCTGACTTTGCTTTTCGCCCTTGCCGCAGGGCTGGCCGGGCTGATCAGCGGCGGCGGGCTGGCCTTTTCCTTCCTTGCCTATTCCGGCAGCGAGCCGGTCAATGTGGCCGCCTATTTCGCTATGTTTGTCCTCCTCCAGCTCGGCTTGTATCTGCTGCTGGCTGGCTCTGTGCTGTGCAGCAAATGGCAGGGCGGCAACATTCTGACTTCCTCGCTGCTCTACCGGCTGGCAGGGCGGCTTTTTTTCTGGCTCTTAGATAAATGCTTGGCCGCAGGACGGCGGACCTCGTCGCGCATCTCAGCGGAACAACGCCTGAGCTGGGCCGCGCATGCAGGCAGTGTGAAAAGTCTCCGGCAGCGGCACGGCCTGCTCCTGCTCCGGCCTTTCTTCCTGCTTGCCCAGCTTTTCGGTATCAGCTTCAACATCGGCGTGCTGGCCGCCACCTTGCTGAAAGTGATCGGCTCCGATCTCGCTTTCGGCTGGCAGAGCACGCTCCAGATTGACGCAGCCGCCGTGCACGCCTTGGCCCGCTGGATCAGCCTGCCCTGGCTCTGGCTGCCGGAAAGCGTCCCGACTTTGGCGCAGATTGAAGGCTCGCGTCTGATCCTCAAGGACGGCATCTATCATCTTGCCAGCCGCGATCTCGCCTCATGGTGGCCCTTTCTCTGCCTCGCGGTGTTCAGCTACGGCCTGCTGCCCCGGCTTGCGCTGCTGACCTGCGGCCTGCTCCAGCAGCGGCGGGATTTGGCTGAATTTGACCCGCAGCAAGGCCGCTTCCGCCAGATTCTCCACCGGATGCGCACGCCCTTGGTTGCAACTGCCGCCTCTGCTGCTGCGCAAAAAAACGCGGCGGCACCGCTGCCGGAGGAAACGGCACCGCCTGCAAGCGAGCTGCCGTCAAATGAGGCAATCACGCCGGTTGTGGTTTTGCTGCCAGATGAGCTGTACGCTCTCTGTCCGATTGCCGCGCTGACTGAGCAAATCCGCCAGGCCGGGTATCAGCTACGCCAGACCATCCCGTTTTGGACATTGGACAAAAGCGAGGCTGAAGAGCTGGCGGGCCTGCAAGCGGCGATGACTGCGCAGGGCTGCAAGGATGTCATCATTCTGCACGAGGCGTGGCAGCCGCCGGTGCAGGAGCTGCTGACCTGGCTGGCCGGGCTGCGCCGCGCCCTTGGCCCGCAGGCCCTGATCCGCATCGCCCTGATCGGCAGACCGGCGGCGGACAATCTGCTCACACCGCCGCAGCCGGAGCAGGTTCGCATCTGGCGGCAGAAGACCGCCGCGCTCGGTGATTCCGGCTTGCAAGTGCTCGAATTATGCTGAAGCAGATTCCTGAATTCGCCATAGTCGGCCACCCGAACGAAGGCAAGTCCTCGGTCGTCTCCACACTGAGCGAGGACGACTCGGTGCGGGTCAGCCCGATTCCCGGTGAAACCACGGATTGCCGCGCCTTTCCCGTGCTGATTGACGGACGCGAGGTCATCCGCTTCATTGACACGCCGGGTTTTCAAAATCCGCGCAAAACCTTGGCTTGGCTGCGGGCCTGGCAGGGCGATGACCGCGAAATGCTCCACGAATTTATCCGCACCCACCGCGACGACCCGGCCATGCACGATGACTGCGCCCTGCTCGCGCCCTTGGCCGCCGGAGCCGGGATCATTTTTGTCGTCGACGGCTCGCGCCCGCTCCGCAACATGGACAAGGCGGAAATGGAAATTTTGCGCCTCACCGGCAGGCCGCGCATGGCGGTCATCAACTGCAAGGACGAGAACAGCAGCTTCCTTGCTGACTGGCAGAATGAGTTCCGCAAGCATTTCAATTCAATCCGCTTCTTCAACGCCAACAAGGCGACCTACAGCCAGCGCATCGCCCTGCTGCAAAGCCTGAAAGCGATTGATCAGGATTTGGAAACGGTGCTGGAAACGGTCATCCAAGCCTTCAGCGCGGACTGGGAGAACCGCCGCCGCCAAAGTGCGGCCCTGCTTACGGCCATGCTTGCCGACAGCCTGCGCTACCGGGCCAGCACGGCCTGTCCGCCGGGCGCGGACGAGGAGCGGCTGCGGGCCAAACTGCACCGCGAATACACAGACTTCGTCACTAAGCGCGAACGCACCGCGCATCAGCAGATCCGCAAGCTCTTCAAGCACAATCTCTTCAACATCCAGCTACCGGAGCAGTCGATTTTGCAGGAAGATTTGTTCGCAGCCAAAACCTGGGATTTTCTCGGCCTGAGCAACGAAGACCTGATCTGGGCCGGAGCGGTGAGCGGCGCGGCTCTCGGCGTAGGCGTGGACGCGCTCACCGCCGGAACCTCTTTCGGCCTTTTCGCGGCGGTCGGCGGGGCCATCGGCGCGGTCAGCGCGGCCTTCAAGGGCAAAAACGTGCTTTCCGGCAGCAGGCTATTGGGCATGAAATTGGACAAGCAGCTGCTGCAAGTCGGCCCGGTGACAAACATTCAGCTGTTGTATATTCTGCTCGACCGCGCCCTGCTCTATTATCGCCATGTGACGAGCTGGGCGCATGGCCGCCGCGATTACGGCACGGCGCAGTCTCCTGAAGCAGGAGAAAAAGCAGGCTGCACTTCCACATGGGAGCGTGAAGAATTGCTCATCTGCGACCGCTTTTTCAAAGCCGTGCAGAAAGAGGACGCGGCGGCGCAGGAGCTGGCGGAAAAGGAATTAGCTGCTGTGATTCAGGCAAAGCTGAAAGGAATGGCAAACAGCTAATTCAGACAAGCTGATTGAAGGCTTGCCGAAAAATTTCATTTCCACTATTGAAATCAGGAAGTGATATCTGCACGGCAGCATCCGGCTGATTGCAGCGGTTTCATATCCAGATGACAGGCTGCGCCGTTTGCGGCGGCGCAGGTCTCATTCTGCGAAAACCGTTTGAGCAAAAGCTGGATCAGATAGAAGCCGAAATCCGGGTTCTGATAATAGAGCTGGCGAATCTGGGTGTCGGTCATGGACAGCAGCTCAACATTGGTTTTGCAGCTCAGGGTCGCGCTCCGCACCTGCTCGCTGGCGAACACCCCCATTTCGCCGAAAATTTCTCCAGGCCGGATCGCCACATCCAGCTCATCCACCGACAGTGCGCCGGATTGGAGGAGGTAGATTTTTTCAGCCCGATCCCCTTTATGAAAAACGACTTCGCCCTCTTGGAAAATTTCTTTCTTCATGTGCGGAATCATGAATTCAAAGGACATGTCGCCTTCAGAAGCCTTGCGCACCTGTTTGATCAGGCGGAGCATCTGCATCAGCCGGAGGCTGTTCATCGGCAGCAGGGCCGAATGCAGCAGGAGAATCGGCCATATCCCGGCCTGCGAGGTGTAAGCGATGAACACGATATTGCTGATGATGCCGACGATTCGCAACGGAATCATATTTTTCATATAAAATGTCGAAAACATCAGCGACACAGCCAAATATCCCAAGAGCTGAACGAAGTCCATAAAAAAAGTCCGTTTCCCCAAACTGGAGCTTTGAAAGAAAAAAAGAAAACGCATCATGTTGATTATAAACATGCCCTTTGTCCGCAACCAACCTCTTTTTTCTGCGAGGTAAAAATTTTATGAAAACCGTCACCGCCTTGGCTCTGTTTTCCGGCGGACTGGATTCCATTCTCGCCTGCCGCACGGTGGCCGCGCAAGGAATCAGCGTCTGCGCGCTGAAGTTTGTCACCCCGTTTTTCGGTCATGAGCTGCTGGCGGATGAGGACAAATTCCGGCAGGAAACGCGCCGCAAATACGGCATTGAGGCTGAACTGATTGATCTGAGCGCAGGCTATCTTGAGCTGCTGCGCCGCCCGGCACACGGTTTCGGCAAGAATTTTAACCCGTGCATTGACTGCAAAATTCTCATGCTGCGCCGCGCCCGCGAGTTAATGGCCGAACGCGGGGCTTCCTTTCTGATCAGCGGCGAAGTGCGCGGCCAGCGGCCTATGTCGCAGCAGCTTGACACCCTCCAGCTCATCGAAAACAAAGCGGGCTGTCAAGGCATTCTGCTGCGGCCTTTGTCCGCCAAATTGCTGCCGCCCACTCTGCCGGAGCAGCAGGGCTGGGTTGACCGGGAGCGGCTGCACGCCTTTGCTGGACGGAGCCGCAAGGGGCAGCTTGCTTTGGCTAAAGATCTGGGCATCAGCGATTTTCCCGCGCCTGCTGGCGGCTGCGTGCTCACCGATCCGATCTTGGCGGCGCGGATTGAACGGTTCTACAACGGACTGTTCGCCATCAAGCCGGAAGAAATCACGACGGACGACATCAGCCTGCTGCTGCTGGGCCGCCAGTTCCGGCTGCCGGGCGGTTTTTGGCTGGTGCTGGGCCGCAACGAGCGCGAAAACGAGCGGCTGGCTGCACTGCGCGGCCCGGACGACTGGCTGCTGCATATGCCGGAGCGTTCCGGGCCGCTGGCTCTGCTCCGCCGAGCGGAGCAACACGGCAATGATGAACTTGCTGCTGCGGCAGCCGGGCTGGCAGTGCGCTACGGACGGAAAAGCGAAACTGGTTTTCTTGATCCGGCTGATGTGCTTCTGGAACGGCATCGTGACGGCCAAGTGCTCCATAGTGTGGAGCCGCTGCCCGACCTTGTTTTTCAAAAATGGATCATCTAAATGCCGCATTTTTTTGTCAAGCGGAAAAAAATGCGCATTCGCTGCATGAGACTTGACAATTATTTGAATCGGCTTATGATCGTTCGTTATTGTGAACGATTCGCAACTGCTGATAATTCGCAATATCCTTTTCAAGAAATGCAGTTCCGCAGCTTCGGGAGTCAGCCGCTGAACTGCCCGTGCAGGCAAGGAGTCATGATCTTTTACTTTTTCGGGGAGCTGCGATATGAATGCACCGGACCCTATGAACCGCAGAACCATCCAGCGGCAAATTCTGCTGGAGGAACTCGGCAAGGCGAGAAACCATCCCACAGCCTGCGAACTGTATGACATAGTGCGGAAACGGCTGCCCCGCATCGGACTGGGCACGGTGTACAGAAACCTGGAGCTGATGGCCGACACCGGTCTCATTCTCAAGCTGGAGGTCGGCGGCTCGCAGAAGCGTTTTGATGCCGAACTGGAGCCGCATTACCACATCCGCTGCTGCCGCTGCGGCAAAGTTGAGAATATTGAAATGGATATCATCCAGAACATCGTTCAGGCGGCAGCAAAGAAGACTTCGTATAATATTATCGGGCATCACATTGAATTCATTGGTGACTGCCCGGAATGCCAGCGCAAAGGCAAATAAAAGACACGCGGCAGCGGTTCGGAACAAGCTCCTTGCATTCTGGCTGGGCATGGTGTATTTGTCTGTAGGCATTGCTGACAAACGCCGCAGAGACACCTCCCATCGCTGCTGACCCGCAGCGGATCGCTTTTGAGCGCATGATTAAAGAAGAAAAACAACGGACAGCAACAGACGGCTCTGAACACTGGGACATGATTCTCAGGCCGAAAACTGGCTGGTTTGACATTGATCTGAACGAGCTGTGGCACTACCGCGACTTGGTGTTCATGTTTGTTCACCGAGATTTTGTCACCCACTACAAGCAGACCATTTTGGGGCCGTTGTGGTACATTATCCAGCCGCTGTTCACCACCGTTGTTTTCACAATTATTTTTGGTAAAGTTGCCAAAATTTCGACGGATTCTTTGCCGCCTTTTCTTTTTTATCTGGCCGGCAACGTGGTCTGGGGCTATTTTGCCGCCAGCTTGACCGCAACCTCGAACACCTTCACCGCCAACGCGCATATTTTCGGCAAAGTCTATTTTCCCCGCTTGGCCGTGCCGCTGGCAACCGTGATTGTCAACTTTCTCCAGTTCTTGATCCAGCTCATCCTTTTTATTGGGTTTTATGGATATTTTATGCCCGGCGCAGAAGAGCTGCGGCCCAGCGGCTGGCTGCTGCTTTTACCGTTGCTGCTCCTGCAAATGGCCTTGCTCAGTTTTGGACTGGGGGTGCTGTTTTCTTCTTTGACCACCAAATACAAAGATCTGCGCTTTGTCATGACCTTCTTAGTGCAGCTTTGGATGTACGCAACTCCGGTGGTCTATCCGCTCAGTCAAATTCCATCTTGGCTGCTGCCTTGGTATGAGCTGAATCCAATGGCCGCTGTGGTCGAGAGCTTCCGGCATATGTTCTTTGGCAGCAGCGCGGTGCAATGGCATCAAATCGGCATCAGCTGGCTGATCACCCTGCTGCTCCTGACCGCAGGCGTGGTGCTGTTCAGCCGGATTGAAAAAAACTTCATGGACACCGTTTGATCGAATGAATGTCATTCAGATAGAACATGTCTGGAAGGAATATCACCTTGGTGTCATCAGCCACGGCACCTTGACGCACGATCTGCAATCGTGGTGGGCCAAGTTGCGCGGCAAAGAAGACCCGAACAGCAAAATCAACCCATTAGCAGCAGGGCAAGAGCACCAGATCAAGGGCGACCGGTTTTGGGCCTTGCGAGATGTTTGTCTGGAAATCAAACAAGGCGAAATTCTTGGTCTTATTGGTCGCAACGGAGCAGGCAAATCCACTTTGCTGAAGCTGCTTTCCCGCATCACCGCCCCTACTAAAGGCCAGATCAAAATCAAAGGCCGAATTGCCAGCCTGCTGGAAGTGGGCACTGGTTTTCATCCTGAGCTGACAGGCCGGGAAAACATTTTCATGAACGGGGCCGTGCTTGGCATGTCCAAGCGGGAGATCAATGCCAAGCTCGATGAGATCATTGATTTTTCAGGAATTGAGGATTTTATTGACACTCCGGTGAAACGCTACTCTTCCGGGATGTATGTCCGGCTGGCCTTTGCCGTGGCCGCTCATCTGGAGCCGGAAATTTTGGTGGTGGACGAGGTGCTGGCAGTCGGTGACGCGGAATTTCAAAAAAAATGCCTTGGCAAGATGGACGACGTGGCTCATGCAGGACGGACAGTAATTTTTGTCAGTCACAACATGGGGATGATGGGCAAACTCTGCAGTTCCGGCGCATGGCTGCATCAGGGCGGCGTGAAAAAAATTGGCACCATCCAAGAAACGGTGGATGCCTATCTCGCAGAAACATTTGTCCGCAAACTGGGGCCGCTTTTTGAGGCTAACGTTGATTCAAACAAGGCTTCTCAGCTGCTCCGTCTTCAGTTGAGTGATAAGAGCGGCAATACCACAGAACATTATAGCTGTGATCAGGAGATAGTGATCCTTCTGACCTATGAAATCCGCAAAATGCTGCGCGGGCTGTATGGTTATCTCCAGATCACAACCGGCGATCAGACCGTTGCATTGGTTTCTGACAGCTTTGATGGCGGCAGCAATCCTTTTGAAATGCTGGGAACAGGAAGGCATCAGCTTTCCATAACCTTGCCTGCACGCACACTGGCTCCTGGGGATTATTATATTTATTTGAATTTCACCAGCCCTGAGCAGCCGGGTGACAATGTTGACAGTCCCGGAACCGTCTGCTGTTTTCATCTTGATGATACCGCTTCCAAGCGCGGCAACAGACGGGGCGGTTTCTTCAGCACTTTGCTCGAATGGAGGCTTGCCGATGTTTGACCAAAAAAGTATTTTGATCACCGGCGGCACGGGATCGTTCGGCAGAAAATATACAAAAAATTTGCTGGCCAGCTATACTCCCGCGCGGATTATCATTTTTTCTCGCGATGAACTGAAGCAATTTGAGATGGCGCAGGAGTTTTCCGGTCCAGCAATGCGCTATTTTATTGGTGATGTCCGGGATTATGCCCGCGTCGAACAGGCAATGGAAGGCGTTGATTACGTCATCCACGCCGCCGCATTGAAGCAAGTTCCTGCCGCCGAGTATAATCCAATGGAGTGTATAAAAACTAATATCCACGGCGCAGAAAATGTCATCAGGGCGGCAATAAAAAATAAAGTACAGAAGGTCATTGCTCTGTCAACGGACAAGGCAGCTAATCCGGTCAATCTCTACGGCGCGACTAAACTGGCTTCAGACAAACTTTTTGTCGCCGCCAACAACATGGTCGGCAAGAATCCGACCCGTTTTTCTGTGGTGCGGTATGGTAATGTTGTTGGCTCACGCGGTTCTGTTGTGCCGCTTTTCAAAAAGTTACTGGCTGAAGGAGCGAAATCCTTGCCGGTCACGCATCCTGAGATGACCAGATTTTGGATTACTCTTCAAGAAGGTGTGGATTTTGTCCTGAAAAATTTTGAACGAATGCAGGGAGGAGAAATTTTTGTGCCCAAAATTCCTTCCATGCGAATCACCGATTTAGTAAAATCTTTTGGCACGGATATTGGCATGAACATCATTGGCATTCGTCCAGGAGAAAAACTGCATGAAGTGATGTGTCCAGCGGATGATTCGCATTTGACCTTAGAATTCAGGGATCATTTTGTTATCCGGCCAAGCATCACCTTCAGCAATTCCAGTAATCATTTTACTGTCAACAAATTAGGTGAACAGGGAAAATCTGTAGTGCAAGGATTTGAATACAATTCTGGCAGCAATAGCCATTTCTTGACGATTCAGGAACTGTGTGAGTGTAACAAATGCGCGACGGCATGATTCCTTACGGCCATCAAGACATTTCTGAAGAAGATATACAAGAAGTTGTTAACGTTCTGCGTTCAGATTGGCTGACGCAGGGGCCGATGGTGGAACGCTTTGAAAGAGCTGTGGCTGCATATTGCGGCGCACGCTATGCGGTGGCGGTTTCCAGCGGCACTGCGGCACTGCATATAGCGGCTTTGGCAGCAGGATTCGGAATTGGCGATGAGGTTATTACCTCGCCAATCACTTTTGCCGCCTCAGCTAATTGCATTGCTTACACCGGCGCACGACCAGTTTTTGCTGATATTGACAATACAACTTGCTGTATTGATGTCGAAGAATTAAGAAAAAAAATATCTAAAAAAACGAAAGGTGTCATTCCAGTTCATTTTGCAGGCAATCCTTGCGATATAGCAGAAATTGCGGAGGCGGCTCGTGAACATGATTTGATAGTCATTGAAGATGCTGCCCATGCTCTGGGGGCAAGCTATGAAGAACATGGAGTATGGTATAAGGTCGGCAGCTGCGCTCATTCAGATATGACAATTTTTTCTTTTCACCCAGTAAAACATATCACTACTGGTGAAGGGGGGATGATTACTACTAATAATCCAGAGTTATACAGAAATATCCTAATGCTACGAAATCATGGCATTACCAGAGAGCAGCAGCAGATGCACGGTAATGATGGCTCGTGGTATTATGAACAACAGCAGCTCGGTTTTAATTATCGCATCACAGATGTTCAATGTGCTCTTGGTTTGTCGCAGCTCAAACGAATGAATGAATTTACCTGTAGAAGAAGAAGTATCGCTGCGATATATAACCAAGCTTTCTCTAAGACAGTTATTCGCTTGCCAAAACAAGGAACGAATTCTTCATGGCATTTATATGTTATTCGTTGTGATCGAGCAAAGAGAAAATATATCTTTGATGCGTTACGTGAAAAGGGAATTGGTGTGAATGTTCACTATATCCCAGTGCATACGCATCCATATTATCAGAGAACGTTCGGGTGTCAACGAGGAGATTTTCCGATAGCGGAAGCATATTATCAGGAGGCTATCAGTCTGCCGATTTACCCAGCTCTTTCTGATGCGCAGCTAAATAAAATAATTTCTTCTGTAATAGAGACCATCGGCGGAGAACAACGATGAAAATAATCGCTGTTATTCCTGCTCGCGGTGGAAGCAAACGTATTCCGCATAAAAATATCCGGCTCTTTGCAGGAAAACCGATTATTGCTTATTCTATAGAAGCAGCGCAGGGCAGCAGCTTGTTTGACAGAGTTATTGTTTCAACAGATGATGAAAAAATTGCTGCTGTTGCCCGTTCGTTTGGGGCGGAAGTGCCTTTTTTTCGACCAGATGCTTTAGCTGATGATTTCTGTGGAACCAATGCCGTGGTGAAGCATTGTCTGCAATGGCTGCGGCAGGAAGAAAATTATGCTGCTGACATTGCTTGCTGCATCTACGCGACAGCACCTTTTCTCAATGAGACGTATCTGCGTCAAGGCCTTGACCTGTTGCTTTCGCGAGAAAAGATGTTCGCATTTTCTGTGACCTCATACGCCTTTCCGGTGCAGCGTGCGCTCCGCATAGATAAAGATGGATGCGTCAAGGCTCTTTATCCTGAAAATATTGCTGTCCGCTCGCAGGATATTGAGCCAATATATCATGATGCTGCGCAATTTTATTGGGGAACTGCCGCTGCATTCCTGTATGATGCCGTAACATATTCGCCAATTTCCATTCCGGTTATTTTACCGCGCTATTTAGTGCAGGATATTGACACCGAAGAAGACTGGCAGCAAGCCGAGCTGATGTTTCACGCAATCAGCCGACGTTGAAGCGCACAGTTATGCAGATAGCCATCCGTACAGATGCTTCTTTTGCAATTGGCTCTGGGCATGTCATGCGCTGTCTGACCTTGGCAGAGCAGCTACGGAAAAAAAATGTGGATGTGCTGTTTTTTTGCAGAAATCTTACAGGTAATTTGAATAATTTTATAGCAGATCGTGGTTTTGATCTCTGCGTTTTGCCGCCACCGCAACATAAAGGAATATCTCAGGAATTTACTTGGAATTTCCATGCGGCATGGCTGGAAGTGCCGTGGGAGAAAGATGCTGATGAAACAGTCGGATATTTACAGAAGCGCGGCGATATCGATTGTCTAATTATTGATCATTACGCGATAGAAAAAAACTGGGAACAGAGGCAAAGACCGTTTGCACAACGCATCATAGTGATAGATGATCTTGCCGATCGTGCACACGATTGTGATCTGCTGCTTGATCAAAATTTGGATGAATATCCAGAGAAAAAGTATCAAGGATTGCTGCCAAATCACTGCATTCAGCTCATTGGGCCAAAATATGCCGTGCTTCGCCAAGAATTCATAGAAATGCAGAAGCATCTCCGTCACAGAGACGGCTCAGTTCATCGTGTTGTGCTTTCTTTCGGCGGGGCTGATCTGTATGATCTTACCAGCAAGGTGCTCGAAGCAATTCGGATTATGAATATTCAGAAGATAGAATTTGATGTCGTTGCCGGAGGGCAAAATCCTCATGCTGAAAAAGTGCAGGAACTTTGCAGCCAGATGCCTAATACGCGCTATTATTGTCAAGTAAGCAACATGAGTAAGCTGATGGCTGATGCCGATCTTGCGATCGGCGGAGCAGGAGGCACGACATGGGAGCGCTGTTTTTTTGGTTTGCCAGCAATTATTTTTTCAATGGCCGACAATCAAACCGCAAATGCTGAACTCATTTCCCAGCGCGGTGCGGCCTGTTATATGGGAAGAGGCGACAGCTTTGATTGCGGAAAATTCACCGCTATTTTTCAATCTCTTCTTCGGCAGCCAGAGTATGTCATAAAAATGAGCCGCTCCGCAGCAGATATCATGGATGGTTGGCAAGGAAGCGAAGCAATTATTCAGCATATAATGCAATAAAATATAGTCATGAAAATTGGAGAGCATTCAATCGGCAAGGAGTATCCTCCATTTATTATTGCCGAGATGTCAGGGAATCATAATCAATCGTTAGAAAGAGCATTGCAAATCGTTGAGGCAGCCGCAGCCGCAGGTGCCCATGCCATAAAGCTGCAAACCTATACTGCCGACACGATGACCCTTGATTTGCAAGAAGGGCATTTTTTTATTGATGATCCCAAGAGTCTTTGGCATGGAAAAACTCTTTATGAACTGTATCAAGAAGCGCACACGCCGTGGGAATGGCATGAACCTCTCTTCAAACGGGCGCAGGAACTCGGTTTGATTGCCTTCAGCACACCCTTCGACGAAACTGCTGTTGATTTTCTTGAAAATCTTTCGGTTCCGTGCTATAAAATAGCGTCGTTTGAAAATACCGATATTCCGTTGATCCGCCGGGTAGCTGCAACTGGTAAGCCGCTGCTGATCTCCACCGGCATGGCGAATGTTGCCGAGCTGGACGATGCGGTCCGGGCAGCCCGCGAAGCTGGCGCGAAAGATGTTATCCTGCTGAAATGCACGAGCAGCTATCCAGCTTCTCCAGCACACAGCAATTTAAGAACAATTCCGCATCTAAGAGAATTGTTTTCCTGTGAAGCAGGTCTTTCTGATCATACTATAGGTATAGGCGCAGCGGTTTGCTCCGTGGCTTTAGGGGCGACGGTAATTGAGAAGCATTTCACGCTCAAGCGAAGTGAAGGCGGAGTTGATGCGGCCTTTTCCATTGAGCCTGATGAACTGAAACAACTTGTTCAGGAAACACAACAGGCTTGGCAGGCTCTTGGTCAAATAAAATATGGTGTTGAGGGGAATGAGGCAGATTCATTAAGATATAGACGTTCTCTTTATATTGTTAAAGATATAAAAAAAGGAGACGAAATTACAGAGAAGAATGTTCGTGTACTGCGGCCAGGGTATGGAATTTCTGCTAAATTTTTGTTTTATTTTCTTGGAAAGAAAATAAAAGAAGATACTAAACGCGGCTCGCTGTTGACATTTGAAATGATTTAATCATTTTTGACAAATGAATAAATTGCCAACCTTTGAAGATGTTACTCAAGAACAAGAAAAGATAGATATCTTATGTTCAGACAGAGAGCTGGTAACCAATGAAATTTTTACTGGAAATGCATTTTATGGAAATGACTTTATTGTTAAGTCATATATCGGAATCAAGCATAATTATCCTCTAAAATTTATTATTCCTCACGGAATAGTTTTTAATAGTTCTCAAATTTGGGAAGCTGAAGAAAAAAGTATTATACCTACAATAGCTTGCTATCAAAAAAGCAGGTATGATTTTTATAAAAAAAAATTTTATAAAAAAAAATATGTAATACATATTGCAGCACCATATACATATATTCCATATATTATAAATAGTATCCCTTCTGTGCATAGAAAAGGAACTATTTTTTTTCCTGCTCATTCAACGCATCATGTCACAGCAGTGATGAATTACGAACGATTATCTGAATTTATTGAAAATCTTGATGAAAAATATCATCCTGTCACGATTTGTATGTATTGGCGAGATATAAACCTTGGACATGGTGAATGTTTTAAAAAAAAAGGATTTCGTATTGTTTCCGCAGGACATATTTTTGATAAATTATTCCTTTTCAGATTGTATTATCTATGTTTACAGCATGAATTTTCCATGTCAAACAGTCCTGGAAGTCATTTGTTTTTTTCGCAATATGCTGGCTGTTGTAGCTCTTTTATAGAGAACGAAAAAGTTATTTATTCTGCAAGCAAAGAGATTGTAAAGAGAGATGTGGCGAAAATGGATGATGTTCACGTGGATTTATTAAGAAATTTTATTTTTAATAAAAATATCGACGATAACAAAAAAAGAAAAATCACTTTAGATTTTCTCGGATATTCAAATATAGTGAATAAATATTTATTATTATTATTGTTAATAAAAAGTGAAGTGTATTATTTTTTATCAAAAAAATAATATGAAGATTATTCATTTAAATACATTTGATATTCGAGGCGGAGCAGCAAGGGCTGTCTATAGGATACATCATGCTTTACGAAAAAATGGAATTGATTCAGAAATGCTTGTTGCTCAAAAAGAAAGTCAAGATGATACTGTCAAAAAATACAATATTTCTTTTAAAGAAAGAAGAAAATGGTTTTATCGTGAGATATTAGGAGTTGAAAAGCAGAAAAATAACACGCATCATAGCTGTAACGTATTTCCTTCCTGTATACACAGGAAAATAAACAAATCTAATGCAGATATTGTTCATTTTCATTGGATTGGAGATGATTTGATAAGTATCCCTGAGGTAAAAAAAATAAAAATACCAATAGTCTGGACATTGCATGACATGTGGGCATTCTGTGGTGCCGAGCATTGTCATGATGTTATTAGGAAGCCATTTCTTTATCAAGATGGGTATCGAGAAAATTTTGACAAAGAAAATTTGTTTGATCTGAACAGGTGGATTTTAAATAAAAAAATAAAATATTGGAGTAATGTAAAAATAAATTTTATTGCTCCAAGTCGTTGGATGGTGGATTGCTTTAATAAAAGTTCATTTCTTTCAAAGAAAGAAATAGATATTATTCCAAATTGTTTAGATACAGAAATTTTTAAACAAAAAAATGTTGTACCTGTAAAAAACAAGCTGTCATCAGGGGGGAAAATTGTTTTATTCGGAGCGGACGGAGGATGCTCAAACCCCTTAAAAGGTTATCATTTATTAACAGAAGCCTTAAAAAAGATAGCCAAAAAAGATATATTTTTGGTAATTTTTGGAGAAGATAAAGAATCTGAGACATGTCAACTTAATGAAGTTACTGTAGTAAAAGTAGGGAAAATTAACAACGATGAGCTGCTATCAGAAATATATAGTGCTGCTGATGTTTTTGTTGCGCCATCCCTGATAGATAATTTACCAAATACTATTATGGAATCCATGAGTTGCGGAACTCCATGTGTCGGCTTTGATATAGGAGGAATTCCTGATATGATTGATCATAAAGAAAATGGTTTCATCGCTGAACCGTTTAACACAGATAGTCTTGCTGAAGGCATATCTTGGATTCTTGATCAAGAAGAAAAACATTATAAGAAAATAAGAGAGTCTGCGAGAAAAAAAGTTCTTGAAACCTATAGTCAAATAATAATAGCAGAGAAATATAAATCTCTTTACAACAAGATTTTATCGTCAAATTGATTATTAATCAGCCCCTGATCAACAGCTTTGACAATCCTCAAAAAATCACTTGCGGTTTGCCGGAAGCAGTTTCATACTGAAAAATAGAGGCTTGGCGGCAGCGTGCAGATGGTTCTTCATGTCAGCCCAGATCACCTATTTCCCATATTTTCAGGAGTGCTGCGATGGCGATCTTAGACAAGGTGTTCAAGGCGGCGGTTGACCTCAAAGCCTCCGACATTCACGTGCTGCCCGGCGAGCCGTTCATGGTCCGGCGTTTGGGCAAAATGATCCGGCTGAAAAGCCAGCCGCTCACCGACGCGAGCTGCCGCAAGGTGATCATGGAAATCCTCACTCCGGAGCAGCAGCGTGTCCTGCGCGATGAAATGCAGCTCGACTTTGCCTATTCGATTGCAGGGCTGGGCCGCTTCCGGGGCAGCGCGATGCTGCACAACAACGGCATGAGCTGCATTTTCCGGGTCATACCAGACAAGATTCCTTCCTTCAAGGAACTGGGCATCCCCGAAGACGTGATGCACCGCATCTTGGAGAACCATCAGGGCATCATCCTTGTCACCGGTGCGACTGGCCACGGCAAAACCACCACCTTGGCGGCCATGATTGATTATGTCAACAGCCGTCATTCCCACCACATCCTCACTGTTGAAGACCCGATTGAGTTCATCCACCCGCTGAAAAAAGGCGCAGTGAACCAGCGCCAGCTTGGCCGCGACACCTTGGCCTACGCCAACGCCCTGAAAGGCGCATTGCGCCAAGACCCGGACGTGATCGTCATCGGCGAGCTGCGCGACTTGGACACTATCTCGCTGGCTATTTCCGCCTCTGAAACCGGCCACCTCGTCATCGGCACGCTCTCCACTTCCAGTGCCCCAAAAACGGTTGACCGCATCATTGACTCCTACCCAGCGGGCGAGCAGAACCAAGTTCGGGCCATGCTTAGTGAGTCGCTGAAGGCGGTTTTCACCCAGCGATTGCTGCCCGGCGCGGACGGCACAGCCATGCACTTAGCTGTGGAAATCATGATCGGCAACCTTTCCATTGCCAATCTGATTAAGGACAACAAGACATTTCAGATTCGCTCCATTATGCAGATGGGCAAAACGACCGGTATGAAGCTGATGGATGACTCCATTCTCGAACTGCTGCAAGCAGGAAAGATCAGCTACCAGACTGCTTTTGCCAACATTGACAAGAAAGAGATGCTTAAGCCTTTTGCGCCGAAAGCCTGAATAGCTGATGGCCAAAAATCGCACCATGAACCTTGTCCTGGCATTATTTTTTCTGCTCATTGCGCCTTTTATTTCTTCGCAAGCAGTTTTTGGCGCAGGTTGTCCGCCGCCTTTTGCCGGGCTGATTCAAAATGGCGCCTACGGAGTCAGCGATCTTGAAGGCAAGGTGATTGCAGGCTGCAATCTCGACACGCCTTATGTTCCAGCCAGCATCCTCAAGGTGCCGACCGCCCTTGCCGCGTTGGCCATCTTGGGACCGGACTACCGCTTCAAAACCAAATTTTACACCGACGCGCAGGATAGCCTGTATATTCAAGGCGTTGGCGATCCGATGCTGACTTCAGAGGAAATCCGCCTTATTTTCCACGAGCTGAAGCAGCGCGGCCTGCGGCAGGTCAACACCATTGTTGTTGATGTCTCGCAGTTTGCTCTCGAATATCAGTCGCCGGGCAGCGAGTTCAGCGACAATCCCTACGACGCGCCGGTCGGGCCGACAGCGGTGAATTTCAACAGTGTGCCGGTGCGGGTGACCCCGCAAGGGCAGGTGCTTTCTGGCGAAGAACTCACACCGTTGCTGCCCATGATGACCGAACTGGCCTCAGGCGTTTCGCGCGGCAGCCAAACGCGGATCAACATCTGCCAAGGGCGTTGCAATGCCAATCGGGAAATGGCCCGTTACACCGCCCAGCTCTTTCGCGCTCTCCAGCAGGAGGCAGGCATTCCCGGCCACGGCGCGTTGGTATTGAAGGCGACTCCAGCAACAGCCCGTCTGCTGTATGAGCACCGCAGCAGCAAAAATGTGCAGGAGCTGACGGCATCCTTTCTCAAGTATTCTTCCAACTTCATTGCCAATTTGGTCTATTTAGCCGCTGGGGCTGAGAAATTGGGCTGGCCGGCCACATGGGCTAAGGCTGATCAAGCGGTGCAGCACGAGCTGGCACGGCAGCTTGGCGCACAGACTGCTGCCGCCATAGTCCACCGGGACGGTTCTGGCCTGTATCGGGGCGACCGGGTGACGGCGCGGGCGATGCTGGAGGTGCTGCGGGCGTTCCGTCCGTATGCCGGGCTGATGCGCAACCACGAGGGAGTGCCGACCAAATCCGGCAGCATGAAAGGGGTTTGGAATTATGCCGGTTATCTTGCGGACGGCAGGCCGTATGTCATCCTGCTTAACCAAGCTGGCAACCAGCGCATCCCCATTTTGAGAATGCTGCTGCGGGGCGGCGCGAAAAAATAGCAGTTTTCTGAAAAAAAACCTCTAGTCAATACAACCTGCGATGGATACGGTCTATTTCATATACAGCGTTATTTTCGGCGCGTTGGTTGGCTCTTTTCTCAACGTGGTCATTTTTCGCCTGCCGGAAGAAGGGCAATCTGTCATCTTTCCGGCCTCGCATTGCCCAAAGTGCCAGACCAAACTGCGTTGGTTTGAGAACATCCCTGTTCTGAGCTGGCTGGCTCTGCGCGGCAAATGCCGCAGCTGCAAGGCCCCGATTTCAGTGCAATATCCCGTGGTGGAGCTGGCAATGGCCTTGCTTTCCGGTGCACTGTACCGGCATTTCGGCCCCACTTTCACCGCAATTTATTATTTCCTCTTTGTTGCCGCGTTGTTGGCGATCATCTTCATAGATTTGCATCATCAGATCATCCCGGACGTGATCAGCCTGCCGGGCATAGTCATCGGTTTTGCCGGTTCTTTTTTCAATCCCTTGGTGACATGGCAGCAGGCCGGGCTGGGTGTGCTCATCGGCGGCGGCATACTCTACGCCGTGGCTGCTGGCTACGTCCTCCTGACTGGCAAAGAAGGCATGGGCGGCGGTGATATCAAGCTGCTGGCGATGATTGGAGCTTTTCTCGGCTGGCAGAGCCTGCTGTACGTGGTTTTCGCCAGTTCGCTGTCTGGTTCAGTGATCGGCGGCCTATCCCTGCTATTGCAAAAGAAAGACAGCCAGACGCGTATTCCCTTTGGGCCGTTTCTTTCTTTGGCGGCTTTGTCGTGGCTCTTTTTTCAGGATGGCATTCTGGCGGTGTGGCTGTGGTATCTGCGTGGACTGCACGGATGAAACTCTGCGTTTTTCCCTCAAGTTTCTGTTGACAGAAGAATCCGTTCTGCGGTAAATGGTGGGAACATCAATTCTCAGTCCATCGCCTCGACGCAACAGCCCATGACCGCCGCCGACAGCACCAAAATTCTCTTTCTTGGCTCCAACGTCAAAATCACCAATCTGCCGATGAAGGAGGTCAGTCTGCTGGAGGAAGGCAGCCTGCCCGCTTACGGGTACAATCCGGGCGACAACATCGTTCTTTTGGCAGGACCGGCAACCATAGAAAAAGGACGGCTGGAGCAGTGTTTAGCGTGGCTTAGTGCCTACCTGAATGGCTCCGATCTGTCTCCGAAGATCAATTCCCTGTCCTACGGCAGCGAAAAACAGGTTTATCAGATGTTCCGCAAGAGGCGGAGCGGCCGGGACAGCAGGCAGGAAGGCTGGTTCATGGTCAAACAGCTCCTGCCTGCGGAAGAGCGGGGCGATGAGGCGGCACCCTTCAGCCTGAGCGCCTACGAGTACGAGCTGGCTGGCGGCAACAACGGCATGGTGCTGATTGACGATTCCGGGATGCCGCCGCACATCTGCGATGAGATGAGCGAGCTGAACCCCGGCATGTGGTGCATCGCTTTGGGCATTTCTGTGGCCCATTGGCAGCACTGGGCCTGTCTGCTCGGCGACCGCTTCACCCTGTTCTGCCGCCTCTCCGATCTGGAGACCACCCGGATGGAGATGGACTCCTCGGTCAACTGGGAGACCATCGTCGCCATGTGCCTGCGCGCCCTGCGCACCCCGGAAGTCGGTCTTTGGGACAACGAGCGGCACCGTTTTCTCTGCCGGGTCATCATTGAGATGTATCCGCACGCCATTCTCTATGTCGGCCCAGACGCAGTATATTTTCGCTACCGCAAAGGCAGCCTGCCGGAAAAAAGCTCCTCCCGCAAGCGCGGTTCCGTGCCCTGTTACGACACGATGGTCACAGCCATGCTGGCCATGCGGGCGCTGCGCTTTGGCGGCCTTGATTTCTCTAAAAAATCCTTTTCAGATTTTTCCAAGCAGGTGCTCTGCAACTGGAAGAAGCTGGACGGTCACGGCTATCATTTTGATGAAAATGGCCTGCGCCTGCCGACGCTTGACTGCTCTTCCGCCTGCCTGAGCGGCCTGCCCTGTTCCTGCGCGGACAAAGATGCGCAGGATCCTGCCTTCATCGAGCTGCCCTATTTCACCCCGGAGTTTGAGGAGTCCTTGGAGCTGGCTGCCGGACAGGTCTGGGGAGAGAAAAAGAAAAAGGCTCTGCGCTCTTTCTTCCGGCACCAATATACCGTGCTGTACCCTGCTGCGGAAGAAGGGCTGGTGCCGCAGTTTTGCTATATTGATGTCATTATGTCGGTGCTGCACTGCCTGAAGGAGGAAGTGAACCGGGGCACCGGCTTTGACAGCCTGTCGATTTTCAAACTGGGTCATTTGCGCACCACTGACCCGGCGGAGATTGACCCGGTGATCACCCTGCATCAGGTCATGGATTCCTACGTCTCGAAAGAGACCGTGCTGCGGCCGCTCTGCATCGGCGTGTTCGGCCCGCCCGGCTCCGGCAAATCCTTTGCGGTCAAGCAGGTGGCTGGCGAAATTGCCCGGCATTACGACAACAGCCCCTTTGTTTTTTTTGAATTCAACCTGACCCAGTTCGCCAGCCCGGACGAAATCAACGCCGCCATTGACCCGATCCGCGCCTCAGTGGCGCAGGGCAAGGTGCCCATCGCCTTCTGGGATGAATTCGACTGCCGCTATGACGGCCATGAATTCGGCTACTTGCGCTATTTTCTGCCCGCGATGCAGGACGGCGTGACCTATGTGCAGGGCATTCCGTACCACATAGGCCGGGCGATTTTCGTCTTTGCTGGCGGCGTGAAAGCGAGCTGGGAGGGCATGGAACGGCTGCTCACCCCCAAGAAGCCGAAAGACCTTCAATTGGCCAAGACTTTGAAAATACCGGATTTCATGAGCCGGCTGCGGGTAGTGCTGGATATTGACGGCATTGAAGTGCCGGAGTACCTGCTGAAAGATTCTGCTTCGCAGGAGGAGCTTGAGGAGCTGCGGCGCATTCTCCTCAAGCGGGCCTTCATCATCGCCCACCAGATGCAAACTCATTGGAAAAGCGCAGCCCGCAAGACCTCCGGCCTGCTCCTCCGCCTGCTTTTGGCGGATTATAAATTCGGAGCGCGCTCCATTGAGGCGGTGATTGAGGCCAGCCGCGCCGCTGACCGTCTCGTTTATGGCCTGCCGGAACTGATCGCGCCGTCCGCCGCCCGCATTCATGCGGACTGGCGGGTGGATTTGGAGCGGAAGATTGACCAGTTCCGCAAGTCAAAGGGATTGCGGGCAGTTTGGTAGGAAAAAAGCAGGAAGAAAAAAAGCCTGGCCAACCCCTTGACAGCAGAGGCGGCGGACTGGTCAAATGTGGTATGCGGCACGTTTTTGCTGTGCCGCATGACCGCTGTGCTGAAGCCTGCGGCAGCTTTCCTGTTCAGGAACATGGACGCCAGAGCGCATATTCTTCCTACTCATCCGCTGTCTCCGCCCTGCGCCGCCCTGCTGACTATCGTGCTGGGCCTGCATCTGATCAGCCTGTACAATTATCTCCTTTTTCATACCCTCACTGAGACGTTCAGCGCGGCCATTTCCTGCGCGATTTTCATCTTCGCTTGGAACACCAAGCACATGCAGCGGACACAATGTTTTTTGTTTCTCGGTGTCGCCTGCCTCTTCACGGGCATGATAGATTTGCTGCACAGTCTGAGTTACAAAGGCATGAACATTTTTCCTCAGGCCAGCACAGACAACATTTCCTGTCAGCTCTGGATCGCCGCCCGATATATGGAAAGTGCTTCCTTATTAACTGCCTTCTTTTTTTTCCGCAAGAGGTTCAGTCCATACCGCACTGTCGCCATTTATTTAGCTGTCACCAGCCTCTTGCTGGTCAGTATTTTTATCTGGCCAGTTTTTCCGCTTTGCTATGACCAACAGAACGGAATAACTGTGTTTAAAAAAAGCAGCGAATATGTTATTTCCTTTTTTCTCTCCTGCGCTTTTCTCCTTTTGCAGAAAAACAGGCGGCGGTTTGATCTTGAAATCCTCCGTCTGATGCAGGCGGCGATTCTTTTTGCCATTGCTGCCGAGCTGTTTTTCACCTTTTATGAAAACAGCCACGATTTAGTTGATTTTTTCGGCCACTGCTTCCGTATTTTTTCTTTTTACGCTATTTATCGGGCGGTGATTGAAACCGGCCTGACCCAGCCCTTCAGCACCTTGTTCCGCGAGCTGAATGCCCATAAAACTGAGCTGGAGCAGAAAGTTCTGGAGCGCACCGCCGCCTTGCAGGAAAACCGGGACATCTTGGAGGAGGAAATTATCGAGCGGCTGCGGACAGAAAAAGAGCTGCTCTGGGAGCTGGCAGTCAACCGCACCTTGGCACAAGTGGCGGACACGCTCATTTCCCGCTCGCTGTCGGTGCGGGAGATTGAAACTTTGGTGGGCCGGGCGGCCAAAGAATTGAGCGGCTGCGAATACGGCACAGCCAAGGCGGCCTGTCATGAGGACGAAAGCTGCGTCGGCGGCCCCGGTGCGCCGTGGGAGAACATCCTCAACACCCGCCAGAGCTTTTACACCAATGCGCTTGCCGCGCATGAGCGCACGATCAGCATTCCGCTGGAACAGCTCCGCTATCGCAATTATCTGCATGTCCCGGCGATGATTGACGGCAGGGCAGTCGGACGGATATCCTTGGCCAACAAAGAAGGCGACTTCACCCAAGACGACCTTGCTGCTGCCGAGCGTCTTGCCGCTGTCTTTGCCTTGGCGGTGCAGCGCAAGCACACCGAGGAGTCCCTGAGCCGGAGCGAGCACAAATACCGCAGCCTGTTCAACGATGCGCCAGATATGATTCATATTGTCAGTCTGGAGAAAAAAATTGTGGATGCGAATCCTGCGGAAGTGCGCACATTAGGCTGCGCCAGCCGCGAGGAGCTGATCGGTATGCCGCTGCTGGAGTTTGTGCATCCTGATTTCCGCCGCAACACCGCCACCGTGCTGGAGCAAATTTTCAGCACCGGCTTTGCCATGAACAGCTACGAAACCGCCTTAGTCTCCCGCGACGGCAGTCAAATTGACGTGGAAGTCAGCGCGGTGCCGCAGTTGGAGAACGGCAGGGTGGTGTCCGTGCGGGCGATCATGCGCAATATCAGCGAGCGGAAAAAAGAGGAGCAGGAGCGGAAAAAGCTGGAGACGCAGCTTCGCCAGTCCCGCAAGATGGAGGCCATCGGCACCCTCGCTGGCGGCATCGCTCATGATTTCAATAATATTCTTGGGCCAATCCTCGGCTACACGGAAATGGCGTTGGAAACCCTGCCGTCCGGCAGCAGCATTGCGCCGTGGCTGGAAGAGGTGCGGCGGGCTGGTACCAGAGCGCGGGAACTAGTCCGGCAGATACTTGCCATCAGCCGCAAGAACGAGCAGGAAGCCCAGCCGGTCCGCATTCAGCCGATCATCAAGGAAACGCTCAAGCTGCTGCGGGCCTCCATTCCAACGACCATTGAAATCCGGCAGCATCTGGATCCGGCCTGCGGCGCAGTGCTGGCGGATCCGACCCGGATTCATCAAGTAGTGATGAACCTCTGCACCAACGCCTACTACGCGATGCGCGAGACTGGCGGCCTGCTGGAAGTTTCCCTGCGCCAAATTGAGCTGCGCCCGGATGCGCACAGCAGGCTGCGGCTGCCTCCTGGCCCATATCTCCAGCTGCAAGTGCGGGACACCGGCTGCGGAATGCCGGAGGAGATTTTAGAAAAAATTTTCGAGCCGTATTTCACCACCAGAGCGAAAAGCGAAGGCACAGGCCTTGGCCTCGCCTTGGTGCAGAGCATCGCCCTTGATTTCGGCGGCGATGTCACCGTGACCAGCGAGCTGGGGCGCGGCTCAGTCTTTGATGTCTATCTGCCGGTCATCAAGGAGAGCACGGCAGGCAGCACGCCCCAGAACGCCGCCGTCCTGCCGACAGGAACTGAGCGGATACTCACGGTTGATGATGATTTGAATGTGGCGGAAATGACCCGCAGCATCTTGCAAAGCCTTGGCTATCACGTCACTGCCCTGACTAACAGCAGCGAGGCGCTGGCCGTGTTCAGCAGTCAGCCGGAAGCCTTCGATTTGGTCTTCACCGACATGACCATGCCGCAGCTGACCGGCGCAGAGCTGGCGAAACGGCTGCTCGCCAGCCGCCCAGCACTGCCGATCATCCTGTGCACCGGTTTCAGCGCGCTGATTGACGAGGAAAAAGCTGCCGCCATTGGCATCCGCCGCCTGCTGATGAAGCCCTTCACCAAAGCCGAGCTGGCCTGCGCGGTCAGGGAGGTGCTGGATTCAGCCGCGTCTGGCTGCAGCGGCGATTGATTTGCTTTGATTTTTTGGCAGAATCTTTTATGCTGTAGCCATAACGCGCAGCGGAGCAGGCCGAACTGCGGAACTGAATGAATTTTCTGCATAAGGAGTATGGCGAAGATGAATTGCGCAGGCTTTTTGATCATGCTGCTGGTGCTTGCCGCCGGGCCGTCGCTGGCTTCTGGCAGCAAGGCCGGTGCTGATCTCGCGGCTCAGGCTGAAGGAACTGACGTGCTGCTCTCCTACACTGCGCCCATGCGCCGGGTGGTGTTGACCCGCGATCTGCGCCTTGCCGACATTGAGGAGGTGGCTACATACAGCAATCCGGTGGCGGCAGAGCCGTCAGCGGTGCAAACCGTGCGCAAAGAAGGTCAGCTCACGGCGGGCGAAGCGACGGAATTGCTCCGTTTCATCCGTTCGTCTGGCTTTTTTCAGCTCAAGGCAGCCTACGGCGGCGGCCCGCAGGAACGCAGTTACCCGTATCGCATCACTGTTTGGAATGAGGATAAAGAACAACAAGTGACTTATTACAGCCGTCCAGATGCGGAGCCGCGTCCTTCGGCCTTTGCCGAGACGGAGCAGAAAATCATTGCCGTGGCTCGGCAGAAAGCGGTTGAACTCAAATCAGGAGGAAAAACACCATGAAGATGTGGCAGACCGTGGCGATGGTGCTGGCCTTGCTTGTTGCTGCCGGAGCAGCGCAGGCGCAAGGTGGCAGAAGAGATGCGGAGCGGCAGGCTGAAGCCGACGGCTGGCAGGTGGCTTACGGCAATGAGCTGACCGGGCGGGACATGGAGCGCGGCGAAGTGCAGCGCGGCGTGTCCATTTTTTCCGCACGGGGCACGGCGGAGATGGGGCGGCTGCATGACTGGGCCGATGCGCTGCTGGGCGAAGCGGCAAGCCGGGCGAGGATCAGTAATTTTGACCAAAAAGACCGCTTTCAGGCCATGCGCTTCACGGTGCGCACGGTGCGCGAACTGATCCGCAACCGCCGTGCTGGCTCAGATCAGACCACATTGGGGAACGTTGAAGTCAAAGCGGGCCTGCTGGAGTACAGCGATTGGAGCCGGGACAGCTGGGGCGGTCGTCGCGCCGAGACCGTTTTTGTGCCCTATGTGGGGATGAAAGCCTCTTGGAATGGTGGAGCGCAGCAGGAGCCGTACAATCCGTCGTATCAACCGCCGATGATCCAATCTGATCCGAGCGGGCAAAGCTCTGCGGACATCATGAACGCGTTCTCGCTGAAGAACACCGCACGCAACATCGGCGGCGGACGCTGGCAGTGGACGGCCTACATAGACGGGCCGAAGCATTTTCTCCGTCGGATCAGCGCAGTGACCTATTATCTGCATCCGACCTTCAAGCCCAGCACCCAGCTCGGCGACAGCTCCAAGCTCGGCCATCCGCTGACCGCGACCGGGTGGGGTGCGTTCACCCTCCGGGCAGAAGTCGCGCTTGACGATGGCACCCGCCGCATTTACGAGCACACCTTACGTTTCAGATAAAAAACCACGGCCTGCCGGAACGCGGGCCGGATGATCAAACCACCAACAGGAGGACATCATGAGGAAAGGATCGAGAATCGTGCTGGCCGCACTCTCGCTGCTGCTGCTTGTGGCTATGGCGCAAGATGTGTTCGCGCAAAGACGCTGGCGGGCCAAAGAGGAAGTCGAAGCGGGCGGCTGGTACGTGGCCTATGGCAATGAGCTGAACGAGGAGGAAGCTGCACGCGGCGCGGTCGAATCGTGGGTTTCCTTGCAAAACAGCGAGCGTGAGACCATCCGCACCTGGGCGGACACCATGCTGCGTCAAGCCATCGCCCTGATGGTGAGCGGCAACGCGCGCGGCACAGAGATTGCGGACAGATTCAGCCGGGACGAGCAGCGCGATGCGCGGCGTTTCGGCGTGGAAACCATCCGCGATCTGCTGGGCAGCCGCACTTCGGGTGCACAGGTGCTGAATTTGGGTTCGATTGAATTCAAAGCCGGGGTGATTGAGTACCGCGACAAAAATCGGGATTACGGGCGGCGCGAGGTGGTGTTCATGCCCTATTTCGCTCTGCGGCCAAGCTATGGCCACAGCGGTCATCATCGCCGCTTTGATAATGATCGCCGCGCCGATGAGAGCTGGCGGGACAGAGACCGGGATGATGACGGCTATCGCAGGCGGCAGTGATATGAACAAGCCGAGTTGATTGAAGAGGCAGGCGTGAGCCTGCCTTATTTTTTTCTGCGCAGAAAAAAGCCATGATTGACATCAAACTTCACCAACAGCAGGCGGAAGAAGCCGCCGCCTTTCTCCGCGCCCGGCTGCCGTTCACGCCGGAAGTGCTGATCCAGCTCGGCACCGGTTTGGGCGGCCTCGCCAACGCAATGACCGGGAGCGTAAGCATTCCTTATGCAGAAATTCCGCATTTTCCCCGCGCTACCGTCACCAGCCATGCGGGCAATCTGCTCTGCGGCACTTTGGCCGGGAAACCCGCTGCTGTCCTCCAAGGCCGTTTTCATTATTATGAAGGCTATTCGGCTCGCGAGGTTGGCTTTCCGGTTCGGGTGCTCTCGCTGCTCGGCGTGAAAACCGCAATCATCACCAATGCCGCAGGTGGCCTCAATCCGGCATGGCAGGCAGGCGCGATCATGATCTGTAAAGATCACCTCAATCTGCTGCCGGACAACCCCTTGCGCGGCCCGAATGTGGAAAAGTGGGGGCCGCGTTTCCCTGACCTTTCCCAGCCATATTGCGCGGAGCTGCGCAGCCTTGCCGAGCAAGCAGCCCATCGGCTGGGGTTTAGCGAAGTCTGCTCCGGCACCTACGTCTGTATTCCCGGCCCCAGCCTTGAAACTCCGGCGGAAACCCGGATGCTGCGCCTGCTCGGCGCGGATGCAGTGGGCATGTCTTCAGTGCCGGAGGTGATCACCGCCCTGCACAGCGGCCTGCGGGTGCTTGCGCTGTCCGTAATCGCCAATGTCAATAATCCAGACAAGCTCGCGCCAATCCGCATTGAGGACATCGTCGCCGCCGCACAACAGGCTGAACCGCGCTTGCAGCAGCTTGTCGTGGAGATTGTCCGGGAAATGTGAACGTGAGGTGGATGGACTGGGGCAAGGTGAAGCAATCTGCGGAGATGCTGAAGGAAAAGTTAGGTTTTGGCGGGACGTTTCGCAAAACGCCCCGCCAGAACCATTATCCGGCGCGGCTGAAAAGCTGCTGCACGCTTTTCGCGCTCGCCGCCTGAAGCAGTTTGCCCCGGATGCTTTCGTCCTTGAGCAGCCTGCTGATCTGGCCCAAGGTTTGCAGATACTCCGCCGCCATGTTTTCCGGCGAAAGGATCATCACAAAAAGATGCACCGGCAGGCGGTCTTTGGCCTCATAAGGGATACCTTTGGCTGATCTGCCGAAGCAAATCAGCAGATTCTGAAGCTCGGCCAGTTTGCCGTGCGGAATGGCGATGCCATTGCCCACGCCGGTGGAGCCGATCTGCTCGCGCTCCAGCAGCACCCGCCGCACCGTCTCCGCTTGCAAATCTGGGCAGAGCCGCTGCGCCGCCGCCGCCAGCTCGCGCAGCAGCTCGTCCTTGCTTTTCGCCTTCAGCTCAAGAATGATCCCTTCTTCGGTCAGCTCTGCCATCTCTCCCCTGTCTGTTTTTTTTCACGCGAATCCGCGTAACATTGCCCAATTTATTCTTTGCGGCGGAGCTTGACGGTCGGAATCCGCAGCTGCTCCCGGTACTTGGCCACAGTGCGGCGGGCCAGTTTGATGCCGTCCTTCTCCAGCAGCTCGGCCAGCGCGCCGTCACTGAGGGGCTTGGCCGGGTTTTCCTGCCGGACAAAGTGGACGATGCGCTGCTTGACCGTCTCCGCTGTCAGATCCTCGCCGCTGTCCGAAGCCGCCGCCGCTGTTGAGAAAAAATATTTCAGCTCGTAAATGCCGTGCGGAGTTTCGACGTATTTGTTGGCTGTCGCCCGGCTGACGGTTGACTCATGCACGCCCACGTCCTGGGCCACATCGCTGAGGATGAGCGGATGGATATGCCCCGGCCCCAGCTCGAAAAAATCACGCTGCAAGCGGATGATGCTCTCCATCACCCGGCAGATGGTGCTGTGCCGGTACTCCAAAGCATTGATCAGCAGCTGGGCGTTCCGTTTCTGTTCGTGAAGATAGTTCTTGGCTGCCGCCTCGCCTCCGTTCAGCAGGCTCTGATTCTCGGCGGAGAGCTGAAGCTGCGGCAGCTCGTCGGTGTTCATGCGCACGATGAATTCATCTTCAATCTTGAAGACATACACATCCGGCACCACGTCCTGCGTCGGCTCATTGCTGTACTCGTTGCCAGGATACGGCACCAGCTCGGCGACAAGGGCTGCGGCAGCCTGCACCTCGCGCAGCGGAACTTTGGCGCGGCGGGCGATTTCGACAAGATTGCGGTTGCCCAGCTCGCTGAAAAACTCGGCGACCAGCCGCCAGGCCAAGCTGTCCTCCAGCCCCTGCCGCTCCAATTGCAGGAGCAGAGACTCCTGAATGCTGCGGGCCGCCACGCCCGGCGGATCGAGGTTCTGGACAAGGCGGAGCATGGCCTCGGCCTCTTCCTGCGAGCAGCCGACCTGCTGGCAGATGTCGGCAATGTCGGCATCAAAAAAACCGTGGCCATCCAAATTGCCGATGATGAAGCGGGCGATATCCAAATCCGGTTCGCTCAGGCGCAGGTGCGTGAGCTGCCAGGCGAGAAAGGCGGCCAAGCCGGGCTGCGCGGCCAGAAAATCAAGGCGGGACGGCGCGTCCGCCGCAGGGGCCTCGTGGGCAAAGGAAAAATCCGCGTCAAAATTGTTGCTGTAATCCTCCCAGTTCACTTCAGCGACCGCAACCGGATCGTCGCCTGTCACCCGGCCTGTGACTGGCGGTTCTTCGCCCAGCCCATCAGCTTCGCTTTGTGAAAGGTCCGCGCTGCCAGCTTCCGGCTGCACTTCTTCCAGCAGCGGATTTTGCTCCAGCTCGGCCTGCAAGGCTCCGGCCAGCTCCAGCCGGTTGAGCTGGAGCAGCTTGATCGCCTGCTGAAGCTGCTGCGTCATGAGCAGCTTCTGGGCCAGCTTCATGTGCTGGCGGAGTTCAATGCTCATGGCGGCAGGCGGCTACAGGCGGAAGTTTTCGCCAAGGTACATCTTCTTGGCCAGCTCGCTGCGGATGATGTCGCCTGCCGCCCCGCTGGTGAGTATCTGCCCCTCGTTCATGATGTAGGCGAAATCGCAGACTTGCAGCGTTTCGCGCACGTTGTGATCGGAAATGAGGATGCCAAGACCCTTGGCTTTGAGAGCGCGGATGATTTGCTGCAAATCCGCCACCGACAGCGGATCCACGCCTGCAAACGGCTCGTCGAGCAGAATGAAGCGAGGCCGCACCGCCAGAGCGCGCATGATCTCCACCCGCCGCCGCTCGCCGCCGGAAAGGGCATGGCCTTTGTTTTTCGCCAAATGCTCAATTTTCAGCTCGGCCATCAGCTCTTGAATGCGCTGGCGGATTTCGTTGCGGCTCAGACCGAGCGGCTCCAGCACAATGCGGACATTTTCCTCCACCGTCAATTTTTTGAAAACTGAGGATTCTTGCGCCAGATAGGTGATGCCTTTGCCAGCCCGCTCATGAATGGGCAGCTCGCCGATTTCTTCGCCGTCCAGCAGAATCGCCCCTGCGCTGGGCCGGATGAAGCCCGCAATGGAATAAAAGGTGGTGGTCTTGCCTGCGCCGTTCGGCCCCAGCAGCCCGACTATCCAGCCGCTCCGCACTTGCAGACTGACTTCGTCCACCACCCGGCGGGCGCGGTATTCCTTGACCAGATTTCTGGTCTCAAGCAGGCTCATCAGTGCTGCTGGATGGTGGCCTTGACCCGGCCCGGTTTGTTGTTCTGCTGCTCAAACACCGAACGCTTTTCATCAAGAAAATAGGTGATGGTGTCGCTCGAGACCATGCTCTGCCCTTCTGAAGCCTTGGCATTGCCACTGAGCACCACCTTGCGCTCATCAGCGAAATATTCCATTTTTTCGCCGGTGCCGAGCCAGTCGTCCTGCGTCACCTGCACATTGCCGACGCAGAGCAGCCGCTTGACTTTGCCGGATTTGTTCTTCGGTGTGCCCGGAGTGCTCTGATCATAATAGACCGTCATTTCATCAGTGCGGATGGTGACTTTGCCTTGACTGGCATCCACGTTGCCAATAAAGACGACCGAATTTTTCGCCTCTTGCGAAACCATGCGGTCCGCCTCAATATTGATTGGCGCGTCGTCTTTTTCTTCTTTTCCCTTGCAGAAAGCCGTGCCGGTGGCCGAAGCCATGATGACAGCAGCCAGAGCGGCGGTCAGCAGCCGCTTGGCGGAGGATGAGAAGAAATACATTGTTGCCTCTCTCGCAATCATGTTTTATAAGAACGCTGCGCATCGGAGTCACGCTGCGCGGAGCCTACAGGATACAGGGTTCACTGGAAAATGTAAAGACTTTCCATCTCCCTGTTCACAGATGAAAAACTGCCGCTGCTGCCGCCCCGTTCCGCCGGGGCGCGGCCAATGCAACGTAAAAGGAACGCAGTCATGCAGAACGAGATCGCCAAAGCCAAGGTGCTGATTGAATCCTTGCCCTATCTCCGCGAGTTCAGTGGAAAAACCGTGGTCATCAAATACGGCGGCCACGCGATGATTGACGAGGAGCTGAAGAAAAAATTCGCCTTGGATGTGATCCTGCTCAAATACATTGGGATCAATCCGGTCGTCGTCCATGGCGGCGGGCCGCAGATCAATGAATTTCTGAAAAAAATGCAGATCACTTCCAGCTACGTGCAGGGAATGCGGGTCACGGATGGCCCGACCATGGACGTGGTGGAAATGGTGCTGGTCGGCAAGGTCAACAAGGAGATTGTCGGCTTGATCAACCACTGCGGCGGTCGGGCGGTCGGGCTGTCAGGCCGCGACGGCGACCTTGTGCAGGCGAAAAAAATGAAGGTGCCGGGCAAGCAGGAAAGCGAAAACGCGCCGCCGGAGCTGATTGATCTGGGCCGGGTGGGCGAGGTGACGCGGATCAATTCGGAGCTGCTCACCACCTTGGCCGCAAAGGATTTCATCCCGGTGATCGCGCCAGTTGGTGTAGGCGAGGACGGCCAAGCCTACAACATCAACGCCGATCTGGTCGCCGGAGCTGTCGCCGCCGAACTGAAGGCCTCCAAGCTCATCCTGCTCACCGACGTGGAAGGAGTGAAGGGCGCGGACGGCCAGCTTATTTCCTCCATCGCGGTCAGCTCGATTGAGCAGCTTATTGCTGAAGGCACGATCAAGGGCGGCATGATTCCCAAGCTGCGCTGCTGCGCCTCGGCCATCAGCGGCGGCGTGAACAAGGCCCACATCATTGACGGGCGGCAAGAACACGCCATCCTGCTGGAAATCTTCACTCATGCGGGCATCGGCACGGAGATCACGGCGTAATAATGAAATTTTTTCAGGGGCGATTCATGAATCGCCCCTGAAAACTCACCAACTTTCTGGCAACTGCGTACCAGTTCGTTGCCAGTCATTTCACACATCCTCCCGCAGTAACAGAAACAGTCCGCTCAGGCCAACAAGCAGATGCACCGACAAGGCCGCTGCCAGCGGATTGAAATACGCTGCCTTGGCCAAGGATTGCAAAATCGCCCAAATACCCCAGCAGGCAAAGGCCATGCCGCAGCTCACCGGCACAGCCAGCGAAAGGTCACGGCCCCATTTCCGATAGACCATGAGCAGGAGCGGCAGACCCAGCAGGAGCAGCGGCAGACCCAGCAGAATGTATGAAACGCGCCCGTAAAAATCAGCCCAAGCAGCGGCCTGTTCCTCCCTGCTCTGCTTGCCGCGCCGCGCTTCCCGATACAGCTCCAGAATGGACATCTCGCTGCTGCGGAGCTTGGGCAGGAAAAAATCCGCCGGTTTTTCTTTGAAGGGAAAACTGCGGACATCAAACACTTCGGTACGGAATGCACCCTTGCCTTCCGCAAACTGCACTTGGCCGTTGTAAAGCATCCATTCGCCGTTCTGCCAGACCGCATACTCCGCCGCCACTAAGGCTTGCAGCTCGTACTGCTTATTCCATGAAGCGTGGGAGAAAAAGCCAAATTCGGTTTTGCTTGGATCAGGCCGGGCAAAGGAATAAAAATTGCTGTCGCCCTGATAGTAATAGCGACCGCTGCGGTAGATGCCGAGCGGCATGTGGCCTTTTACTTCGCGATACCAGATTTTGCTGGTCTGCGCTGCTGTCCTTGGCAGGACAAACTGGGACAGGGCGAGCAGAAACAACGTGGCGGCAGCTCCAGCGGCAATGACTGGCATGATGATTTTGCGCAGGGACACGCCGCCTGCTTTCAGCGCGGTCAGCTCGTTGGAATGATTGAGCACGCCGAGCGTCACCACTCCGGCAAGCAGGATGCAGACCGGCCCCATCTGCTCGACCACAAAGGGAATGGAGAGCAGAAAAAACTTGGCGACTAAGGCCATCGGCTTGCCTTTTTCCACAAAATTGTCTATCTTCTCAAAAAAATCAATCAGAATATAAATAGCGATGAAACTGAGAACCAGCAACAGAATGTTCTTGGCGAACTGGCGCAGGATGTAGCGGTTGAGGAGGTTCATGGTAAAAAGTAGCAAGGAGATTGCAGGGGCGAAAAGTTTTTCGCCCTTACGATATTGCAGCAATATTTCTTACCCTCTGTGCCCGCTTCAGTCAAGCATTACCCGAAAACCTCGTGTCCCATGACAGCAGCTTTGCCTCTGACTGCGGCCCTGCCCGTCACCACTGCGCCACCCAGTCTGGCTGACAACACCGCCGACCTTGACCGGCTGCGGGCGGCTTTGCCGCAGCCGGTGCGCATTCCCTTCAACGGCATGGCGGAGCTGGCGGCAAAATTCCGCGCCGCCGGATTCAAGGGCTGGGCGATAGCGCACAATCTGCCTGGCGACTTGGAACTGCTTGATTTTCTGCCGGAAAAGCCGAAGTTGCTGCCGGGCGTGGCCTTGGATTTAGGCTCAACGCACCTTGAAGCCAGCCTGATTGACCTGCTGACGGGCAAGGTGCTGGCCCGGCAGACGGCCCTCAATCAGCAGGTGGAATATGGGGCCGACATTCTCACCCGCATTCATTATGCGGCGAAAGAGGATGACTTGCGGGAACTCCAGCGGGCGGCGGCAGCTTCCATCAACAGCCTGATTGCTCGGCTCTGCCACGAGGCCGCTGTTTCGCTGGAAGAAATTTACGTTCTGACAGTGGCGGGCAACACCACGATGGCGCATCTGCTGCTCGGCCTCAGCCCCTATCATCTCTGCCGCGAGCCGTACACGCCGCTGTTCAACGCCGCTGATCCCTTTCCAGCGGCGGAGATTGGCCTGAAGCTGCATCCGCAGGCGATGCTCTGGCTTTTGCCGAGTCGGGGCAGCTACTTCGGCGGCGATTTGATTTCCGGCATACTTGCCACCGGCCTTGATCAGGCCGAGCAGACAGCGATGCTGATTGATGTCGGCACGAACGCGGAAGTGGTGATAGGCAGTCGCGACTGGCTGATTGCCTGCGCGGGCGCGGCTGGCCCGGCCTTGGAAGGCGGCGTGGCGCGGATGGGAATGCGGGCCGCTCCGGGCGCGATTGAGCAGGTCAGCATTAACCGCGAGAACTGGCAGCTGACTTGGCGCAGCATCGCGGATGCGCCGCCGGTCGGCATCTGCGGCTCCGGCCTGATTGACTTGGCCGCCGAGCTGTATTTGGCGCGGATCATTGACCTGCGCGGCAAATTTCAGGCGGAGTTCGCAGGGCAGAGCGAGGCGCAGCGCAGCTTTGTCCGCGAGCGGCTGCGGCAGCGCAGAGATGAGCTGGCCTTCACAGTCGCAGACGGCGTGGCGCTCAGTCAGACCGATTTGGACGCGATGATGCGTTCCAAGGCGGCGATGTATGCGATTTTGGAGACCTTGACCGCGCAGGTCGGCATCTCGTTCGCCGAGCTGGAGCGGATTCATGTGGCCGGCGCTTTTGGGGAGCACATCAGCCCGCGCCAAGCCATCACGCTGGGAATGCTGCCGGATCTGCCGCTGGCGGTCTTCAATCCGGTCGGCAACACCTCGCTGGCCGGAGCCGAACTGCTCCTGCGCGACAGCTCGCTTTGGACGCGGGCGCAGGAGGTTTGCCACCGTATCACCTATCTTGAGCTGAACGTGAATCAGGACTTCATGATCCGCTTTTCCGGCTCGCGCTTCATTCCGCACACCGATCCCAGCTTGTTTCCTTCGGTGCCGAATTTTTCAAAGCTACCTTAAATAACTCCGGCTATTATTTAGAGTAAATTAATACTATGAACAGTAATCACTCAAGTTTTCCTGCCTTGTAAGAGCACGTCGCAGGTTCAAGTTTAAACAAAAAATCTGACAATCCAAGGGCAAGGGCACCTGACACATCAAGCCTTAAAAGGTCATTTTCTTTATAACCCAAATCTTCACGCATCAACTGCAAAAGCCTTTTGTAAGGCTGTAATTCACTTTCTTTTTCTAACGTTGCGCCTTTTTTCCAAAATTCTATCAACTCTGCAATAAGGGCATGATTAGAGCATATCAAAATTCTATTTTTTGCATCGTTGAGTTTTGACATCTCTTCGATGTCATGCTCTATATCTCCTGTTCGTCTGCGAACAGCTAACCTTGATGATACCCCTAAAAAATCGGAATATGCCTTTAATTTGAATTTTTCAATTTCGTTCTTTTTCATTCGTTGCATCGCTAAGATATGAACAACAAGGGCTGCAATGATTGAACATACTATCGAAGTAAAAATTGTTTCCATTTCCATTTCGCAGATTTTTTGTTAAATTTTGCAACCCAATTAACTGCGAGGGCAACAAATGCCCTCATCAACACCTCGATTCGCCAACTGATCTGCCCGCTTATTCTGCTCTCGCGGCACATGGGCGACCGACCAGCTGTCAAGCCGGGCGAGCAGGCGTTTCACGTCCGCAAAAAGCGGCTTCAAGGCTTCGTTTTTGACCTGATAGCGGCCTTGGAGCTGGCGGACAATCAGCTCCGAATCCAGCCGGATAGCTATCCGTGCGCAGCCTTGCTCCACGGCGGTTTGAAGGCCAAGGAGCAAAGCGCGATATTCCGCCACGTTGTTGGTGCAGCAGCCGAGATGCAGGGAGCGGGCCGCCAGCTCGCGGCCCTCCGCGTCAAAGAGCACGGCCCCTGCGCCTGCCGGGCCAGGATTGCCCCGCGACGCGCCGTCAGTGAAGAGCGTCCAGCTCATTCGTCGTTGAGCAAATCGTCTTCGCTCTCGTTTTCCTCGTCTTCCGCCTCTTCATAGAAGTCTTCTTCAACAGGGCGGGGACGCACCGGCTGAACCGACTCATTTTCATCAGCAATATAGAAAAGAATGCGCTGACAGGCCGGACAGGAGCAGATTTCGCCGCCTTTGCGCACCTGATTGAACAACTGCGGCGGCACGGTCATGAAGCAGCCTTGGCAGACTCCGGCGGAAACCCGGACCACCGCCAGCCCTTTCCGTTTGAGCAGCAGTTTGTCATACCGCTTCATCTGCGTGGTCGGAAGCTCCTGCGCCAACTGGTTGCGGCGGGCAAGCACCTCGGCCCGCCGCGCCTGAAGCTGCCGCACCGCCTCCTCAGCCTTGGCCGCTTCCGCCGCTGCCAGCTTCCGCTCGCCCTTGCAGAGATTATCCAGCTCGTCAGCCTTTTTCAGCTCGGCCTCAGCATCCTCCATAACTTGGAGAAGCTGTTCCTCGGTGTCCTTGATCTGCTTTTTCGCGTCTTCAATTTCTCTGAGCAAAGCCTGATGCTCGCGGCTGGTCTGCACCTGCATCATTTTGACCTGCAGCTCTTTGATCCGCTCCGCTGCCTCTTCGCCAGCGGCTTTGATCGTCTCGCGGCTCTGCTCCAGCTCAACCGCCTTGGCGCGGCAGCATTCCGCCTCTGCCGCACGTGCGCCGACCGCCTTTTCCCGCTCGGCCTGCGTCTGGCGAATTCGTTCCGCCTCCTGGTCAAACCCGGCCAGCTCGCTGTCAAATTCCTGCAAGGCGATCAGCCTGCTGATTTCTTCGTTCAAAATCTTCTCTCCTTTCTCTGTGTCGGTATGTCAGTAATCGTCGTTATGCTCTGAAAAAATCCTGCGGCACTAATTTGAGCGGCGGGCGCTGGTCAGCGCAATGTATCCGCACATCCAATCCCGCCTGCCGCGCCCGCTCGGCGAGATGCTGTTGCAGGCAGCGCATGGAGGGATTTTCCGTGGCAAAATGGCCGCCGTCCAAAAGCCACAGTCCAGCCTCTTCAGCCCAGCGGGCGGCATGGTGTTTAACTTCCGCTGTGAGCAGCACATCCGCGCCTGCGGCCAAGGCAGTCTCAGCCAGCTCAGAACCGGAGCCGCCGCAAACTGCGGCCTTCACCACTGCCGCCGGACGCGGCCCAGCCTCCAGCAGCCACGGCAGGGGCACTGCCGCCCGCAGCCGGGCGAGAAAATCCTCAGCGGCAAGCGGTTCCGGCAGCGTGCCGATCCGGCCCATGCCGCAGCTTGCATCAGCTTTGTCCGCTGTCAACGGCACTGCGTCCACCAGCCCCAAGGCTTCAGCGAGCGAGTCATTCACGCCGCCGCAAGCTGCGTCAAAATTGGTGTGGCAGCCAATGACGCTGATCCCGGCCCGCAGCGCGGCAGCAAGAAAAGCTCCACCCGGCTGGTCGGTGCGCAGGCGGTGCACAGGCTGGAAAATAGCCGGATGATGGGTGATAATCAACTCTGCGGCCAGTGCCTGCGCCTCAGCCAGCAGGGTCTGCGTGGAGTCAAGAGCGACCAGCACTGCGCTGACCCGGCTTTGCGGGCTGCCGACAAGCAGACCGACATTATCCCAGCCCGCCGCCAAGGACGCAGGAGCGATCCTCTCCAGAATATTAAGAAATTGCTGAACGTTGGCCACAGGATGAAAAAAAGGCACAGCCGCTGCCGGATGTGCCTCTTCAGGATTTTTTATGGTATGAACTGCTGCGCCGCTGTCTGCTGCAAATGATGGGAAAACAGGATTGGCGGAGCTGGATGCGTTCGGATTTCAACAATGCCGCACCGTAAAAGTCATCAAAGCAGGAAGCTGTCCTGCCGCTTGGCTGCGCTGGTGGGCCTACCTGGACTCGAACCAGGGACAGACCGGTTATGAGCCGGTGGCTCTAGCCAACTGAGCTATAGGCCCGCTGCGCTGAATCGCATAATATTACCAGCAGGACAGCGCAGGTCAATCAAAAACAGCAGAAACGCGGATGAAAATGCCCGCGCTGGCAAAGCAGCCTGTTCTGGGATGCAAAGACACTGCATGTCAAGCCCCGTAATATCGATTTTTTCAAACAATCGACATTGACTTTTTGTCAAGGCCTGAATATTAAACAGAAATTGTGCAGCGCGCAAGCAATTTCCATGACTGTTTCAGCAAACCCGCGCAGCCAGTTTCTAAATTTATCTTTAACAATCCTGCATCTTTTAATTAAGCTTGCAATATGCTCTGTTTTGATTCTTATGCTTGAAACATTTTTATTCATTTCCTTTTGGTCATAAGTTAAATTTGTTCCTGGTTTCTTTTTCATTGGTTGAAAAAGAAAAATATTTTTAACAGAAAACCATTGAAAACCGGCATCTTGCAGCAAACAGCTTCCTTTCGGAAGGACGTATCCTGCTTCATTTGATATTTTTTTGTCATGCTTTTTTCCATCCGCTGTAAATGTTAAAAACATTATCATGCGCGAAGAGTTTGCAATTATATTGTTTTTGACGGAAAAGGTCTTTTTTTGCCGCTGTGATATTCTTTCTGCCGTCCGCTGTCTTTTGGTCGGTTTATATGCCGTTCCGTTCCGTTTTATGTCCTCTTCGCCAGTTTGCCTTTTTTTGGGGCTTAAATTTTAAAATATTGCAACCTGAAATTCGGCATAGCGTCTATTATATCTAATAAAATAAAATGGTTGGTAATCACACAGAGTAGCTCCTATTTTTTTTCATTGACGTTCAGGTGCCGCTGAATTTATAGTTGAGTTTCTCTTGAGAAAACAGTCTGTTTTTGCAGTCAACCACCTGAGAGGATATGCCGTGAAGAAAATTTATTTTGCCCTGCTGTTTGTTCTGCTCTTTGCCGCCGCCGCGTTTGCCGCGTTGGACCTCAACAGTGCGACCAAAGAACAGCTTGACGCGCTGCCGGGAATCGGGCCGAAAAAAGCCGAGGCCATCGTTCAATATCGCACTGAGAAAGGGCCTTTCAAGAACGTTGAGCAGCTCAAGGAAGTGAGCGGCATTGGCGAGAAAATTTTCCAAGGCATTAAAAACGAGGTCACTGTCGGCGCGGCTGCTCCGGCGGAGAAACCTGCTGAAACGGTTGCGGTAAAGCCGGAAGCAAAGGCACCAGCCAAGCCGGAGGAGAAAAAGCAGCCTGAGGCAGCGGCCAAAGAGCCGGAGAAAACCGCGCCGCCCGCAGCAACGAAGAAATAATCCGCCGTTCAGGCAGATTTTCCGGCAGGCTGCATCAGCAATGCAGCCTGCTTTTTTTTGCAAAGAAACCGCCAAGATCATGAAGCAAGTCATCTCATCAGAGAAGAAACCAGTCAAGCTCTGGCTTGACCACATCGAGCCGGGCGCATTGGCGCAGGCCCGCAATTTGGCCAATCATCCCTTCACGTTCCGCCATGTTGCGATCATGCCTGATGCCCACGAGGGCTACGGAATGCCCATCGGCGGCGTGCTGGCCTGCGACGGCGCGGTGATTCCGAACGCGGTTGGTGTTGACATCGGCTGCGGCATGTGCGCGGCGCAGACTGCTCTGCCCGGCCTTGACCGTGAAATCTTGAAAAAAATTCTTGGCCTGATCCGGGCGGCGGTGCCGGTCGGCTTTGACCATCACAAGCGGCAGCAGGACAGGAGCCTGATGCCCGATCCAGCTCGGCTGGACGGCGTGGAAAAATCCATCGTCCGCCAGCAGTTCGAGGCGGGCTGCAAGCAGATCGGCACCTTGGGCGGCGGCAATCATTTCATTGAAATTCAGCAAGGTGACGACGGCCATGTCTGGCTGATGATCCATTCCGGCAGCCGCAACATCGGCCTGAAAGTGGCGGAGCACTACAACCGCTTGGCGGTCAGCCTGAACGAGCGGTGGCGCAGCGAAGTGCCAAAGGCGTGGCAGCTCGCTTTTCTGCCGCTGGAGACGCGGGAGGCGCAGGATTATCTGGCAGAAATGAGCTGGTGCGTGGATTTCGCCTTGGCCAACCGCAAGCTGATGATGGAGCGGGTTCAGGCGGCAGTGCAGGAGATTGTCGGCCCGGTCGAGTTTCCGCAGTTCATCAACATTGCCCACAACTACGCGGTGATGGAGGAACATTTCGGCAAGGACGTGCTGATTCACCGCAAAGGAGCCACCCGCGCTTTTGCCAGGGAATTCGGCATTATTCCCGGTTCGCAGGGCAGCCGCAGCTTCATCGTCATCGGCAAGGGGAACCCGGAAAGTTACTGCTCATGCAGCCACGGCGCGGGCCGGAAAATGGGGCGCGGCCAGGCCCAGCGCGAGCTGAATTTGCAGGTCGAAGTGGAGCGGCTGGATGCGCTCGGCGTGGTGCACGGCATCCGCAATCAGAAAGACCTTGACGAAGCACCTAGTTCGTACAAAGATATTGAGACGGTGATGGAAAATCAGAGCGATCTGGTGGACATCGCGGTCAGCCTGCTGCCGCTGGCGGTGATCAAGGGATAGGTCTTGCGATTTTTCGGCAATTGTTTTACATAGTCAGGAAGACATTGCCGTTATCGAGAAGCATAGAGAACTTGACTGCATCTGTCTGGAGATTTATTCATAATCATAATGAGCATATTTTATTTCCTTGATCACTAACGGTTCGCTGTTACCAAATAATCGGAGTATAATCATGCTGGGCTTGACAAATAGACCTTTTACAGAAGCTGCAACTTGAGCAAAGGCAGTTATACAAGAGGTCTGATGCGCATAACAGGCTCTAACTTTTGCCAAGGAGTACGACACTCATGTTCGACATCTTCATCAAAACCCATTTCTCCGGCGGCCATCATCTGCGCGAATACCCCGGCAACTGCGAGCGGCCTCACGGTCACAACTGGAAGATCAAAGTGACTGTCCGTGCCCAGCAGCTTGACAAGTTGGGCATGGGCATTGATTTCAAGGTGCTCAAGCAGCAGGTGAGTGCGGTGGTGGACGAATTGGATCACCGCGATTTGAATGAGCATCCCGCTTTCCAAGACCGCAATCCCTCGTCCGAGCACATTGCTCAGTTTCTTTTTCAGCAGCTCAAAGGTGCGCTGACCACCGAACGGTACCAGCTCCAGGCGGTTGAGGTGCGCGAGACCGACTCCAGCGGCGTGATTTATTACGGCGCATGAGCGGGAGCGGACTGCTGCGGGTCTCCGAGCTGTTTTACTCCATCCAAGGCGAATCCACCCGCGCCGGGCTGCCCTGCGCCTTTATCCGGCTTTGTAGCTGCAATCTGCGCTGTTCGTACTGCGATTCCCGCTATACATGGAACGAGGAAGGCAGGCTGATGAGCGCAGCCGAACTATGCGCGGAGCTGGAGCAATATCCTGGCATCATGGTGGAAATCACCGGCGGCGAGCCGCTGCTGCAAGAGGATGTGTATCCGCTCATGGACATGCTGCTGAAGCAGGGCCGCGAGGTGCTGTTAGAAACCAGCGGCAGCCTGAGCATTGCGCGGGTGCCAGCAGCGGTCGGGGTGATTTTGGACCTCAAATGCCCGGACTCCGGGATGATGGCCCACAATGCCTGGGAAAATATTCCGTTGCTCCGGCGGCGCAAGACGGCTGGCAGCCGCGATGAAGTCAAGTTTGTTCTCTGCTCGGAGGACGACGCGCTCTGGGCGGAACAGGTTGTCCGTGAGCATGAATTAACTGACCTGCTGCCCGTGCTCTTCTCGCCGGTCATTGATCGGCTTGCTCCGGCGCGGCTGGCGGACTTCATGCTGCGCGAACGACTGCCAGTGCGCTTGCAGCTCCAGCTGCACACGCAGATTTGGCCGGGAATTTGTCGGGGCGTTTGAGCCGTGCTGCTGGTGATAGGGCTATGGCGGACGGGAAAGCTTGTGAACCTGTTCAACCCTAACTGCTGAAGGCAGATTTTTCTCTTGATGTGCAGCCCAGAACTGCAAAAAGGGCTGCACATTACGCAGCAGGACAGCTTACGGCGTGTACGTGTCAATGGTGGTGGTTCTATTTTTCCATTCACCAAGCTGGCCAGAGCTGGAGCTTGACTGCCCAAGGGAGATGTTCATGCCTCCATCCCCAGTAATCGTGCCAGTGGCGTTAGCATCACAATAACTGCCGCTGCCGCTGTAGCTGTAGTTTGTTGTTCCCCACGGCCCGGAATAAGAGTAACTATTTTTATACTTGCTGGTTGAAGTGTAATCTCCCGAACAAGCTATCTTGGCATCAACAGCAATGTTCTCAGACCATGAGTTCCAATATCCATTGGAGTCTGAGTTAGAGCACTGCACAGCTCCTGTTCCTTGCACCTGAGCATCTTGTTTTGACATGTTGAAGGTGCTCAGGTCAATATAACCATAGCAGCTTTTGTAGCTGCCATCGCACCAATTGTATGAGTACGAATAGAAATACCCACTGTTACTGGTGGAGCGATTATACCCGCTTTTGGAAAGCGACTGAGAAAAATCGAGACTGGTGGATTCCCAGCCGCAGTCTGTGCCGTTTCCTTCGTAAACATAACCGCTTTTGCCGGACTGAGTATATTTGCTTCTGGACGTAGTTGCTGCCTGCGCAGGAGTCGACATCAGCTCAGAACCTGCAAACAGTGCAGCTATTGCTACCGTTGGTATCAAGATGGCACGTTGAACACTTTTCATGACTATTCTCCTTTTGATTTTTCTGTCCTGTTAAGTAACAGGCAGTATCTATGTGCAACAATTGCACATAACTGATTGCAATATAAACTCGTCTATTGCCGACAAAAAAAATAGCCCCTCTATGAGGAAGGCTTGCTACTGCATTGTAAGCAAAATTCATGCCTGTTAAAAAAAATTAACTTACCATAAGAAAAAAAAAATTAACTTACCATAAATAAAAGATAAATAAAACTTATAAGCAAATGAGAGTTATTCTTAATAGAGAATGATTATGCTGATACACCTTGCTCCACTGACAAAATTTGTCACTTGGTGACATTTTTTGTCAGTGGACAGAATATTGGCTGACATCCTCATCGCTCAAGCCGTGTTGCCGGAAAAACTCCTTGACACCGCTGTTGCCACTGTCTAAGCTGACCTGAAACCGTTTCCTCCGAAAAAAACGAAGACCATGCCTGATCTGTCATCAACCAAGCTGGCCGTGATCGGCCTCGGCTATGTCGGCCTGCCTTTGGCCGTGGAATTTAGTAAAAAATTGCCCTGCGTCGGCTTTGACCTCAAGGCGCAGCGCATCGCCGAGCTGCGACAGGGGAACGACAGCACCCGCGAGGTGAGCGAGGAAGAGCTGGCCGCTGCCAAGCAGCTCAAATTCACCAGCAATCTTGACGAGCTGCGGGGCTGCACTGTCTTCATCGTCGCCGTGCCCACGCCGGTGGACGAGAGCAAGCGGCCTGATTTTAGCCCGCTGGAAGGCGCGTCGCGCACGGTCGGCCAAGTCCTCAAGCCCGGCGACGTGGTGATTTACGAATCCACGGTCTATCCCGGCGCGACCGAGGAGGTCTGCATCCCGATTTTAGAGCAGGTTTCCGGCTTGAAATTCAACCAGGATTTTTTCGCCGGTTACAGCCCGGAGCGCATCAATCCCGGCGATCACGAGCACCGCCTGCCGACCATTGTCAAGGTGACTTCCGGCTCCACGCCGGAGATTGCTGACTTTGTTGACCGGCTGTACGGCCTGATCATCACCGCAGGCACCTTCAAGGCCAGCAGCATCAAGGTGGCGGAGGCGGCCAAGGTGATTGAGAACACCCAGCGCGATGTCAACATCGCCCTGATCAACGAGCTGGCCCTGATCTTCAACCGGCTTGGCATTGACACAATGGAGGTGCTGAAGGCCGCAGGCACAAAGTGGAATTTCCTGCCGTTCCGGCCCGGTCTGGTCGGCGGCCACTGCATTGGCGTTGATCCGTATTACCTGACCCACAAGGCGCAGCAGGTCGGTTATCACCCGGAAGTGATCTTGGCCGGACGGCGGCTGAACGACAACATGGGCCGCTACATCGCCTCAGAGGTGGTCAAGCTGATGCTGCGCAAGCGCATTCACGTCGCTGATGCCCGCATTCTCGTCCTCGGCCTGACCTTCAAAGAAAATTGCCCGGATTTGCGCAACACGCGGGTGACAGATATCATTGATGAGCTGATAACGTATGGAGCCGGAATTGAGGTCTATGATCCTTGGGCTGATACGGAAGAAGCGCGGCGGCTGTACGATGTGACGATGATCGAGGAGCTGCCGGAGGGCCGCTACGACGCAGTGATTTTAGCGGTGGCGCACCGGCAATTTTTCAGCTTGGGCAAGGCGGAGCTGGCCCGCGTCTGCCGTCCGCAGGCGGTGATTTACGATGTCAAGCATGTGCTGGAGAAGGGGCTGGCAGACGGGAATTTATAACGTAACTGGCATCTGCCGGGCTTGAATGACATTGCGAGTTACGCAGTTGCATAAAATTGCTTTATTGCGAATCCTTCGACTTAACTGCCCATTTACTTGCTAAAAATACCCAGGGCAAACGCATGACGTTTACAGTCCTGTAAATATTTTGTCAAGGAAGGCATTGTCCCGACCATTTTTAAGCCTTTTGCTCTTTACACTGAGTTCGTTTTTTTGTTTCAGGAGATTAAGCGCAATATGCCGAAAAATTGAGAAGTTTTCAGTTTTATGACCTTTTTTGAGACGTGACTCGTCTTCACGAAAAGCTATGTGAAGAACTCAATGAACTGAATTTTAATGCCCCAGTGAGCGCGAACAGATTTTACGATTGAAATATAACACCGGCATATCTCTGTGATTTTTTCATTTATTGTCACATAATAAATAACAGCAAATATGGATTTGCGCTCCTTTCCATTGATATCTGCCCTTCCTTTTTGCGGCTGAAAAAATCAAAATCAGAACCATTTAGCTGCTCATTTTTCGCTTTTGAAAAATGCTGATTGATTTAAAAAAGATCAGAATGATTTCCTTTTGCTGCTGCCACGTAATCACCGCCTTTATCAATGATGTCTATGAGTTACGCAGTTGTCAAAAAACTGGTAAAATGGCGGAATGAATAACCCCAAGATAGGACGCAGAAAGTCTATAGCTGCGTGGAAGCGGAACGTGTTCAGCCTGATGAAACAGGCAGCCTGTCGCATGACAGGCGTTCATCCGTCAATTGCATCGGCTTTTTCCGGGCACAGACCGGCTTTGGCTGGAAGTCCGGGATCATATTGATGTGACAAAAGGCTTTCTGATTTGCGATGACAGCACATCAGACAAATTTTACAGCAGAAAAATTGAGCTGGTGACGCGTCATTGGTCAGGAAAACATAAACGAGCCGTTTCCGGCATCAATTTGACTGCCCTGCTGTGGACGGATGGCGGGCGTGCATCTGCCAGCTGACTGTAGAATTTACAATAAATCTTCTGACAGGCTGACAAAAAATGATCATTTTCAATCTATGCTGCAAAAAACTGCAGAGCGAGGTTTCACACCGGAGCGCATCTTGTTCGACACATAGACATATAAATATTGAAAATATTTATATTTATTCATTTTTCATCAAGATTGAAATGCAAACGGCACATCAATCCTGATAAAACCGGAAATCGGCCTGTCAAGGAGATAGATATTCATAAAAATGTGATGTCGTTCATCTTAAAGGTTATGGCACGATTAAAGTCTTCAAGAATGTCAGAACAGACGATGATTTTGAATACTGGGCGACTAATGATCTAACAATGAATGACCTGATGCCTTTCAAGCATGTCGAAATGAGCTGGATGATTGAAACATGCTCATCGCGGCATCAAACAATTCTGCGGAATTGAGCGTTGTCAGGCGCGTTCAGAAAGAGCGCAGCGCAATCATATCGAACTGGCTCTGCCGGCATTTCTGCGTCTTGAATACCATTGTTTTGTCAAATTAATCTCTTGGTTTGAGGCGAAGATTTCAATTGTTCGCAATGCTGTCCGGGCTTATTTGGCAAAGCCAATTTATACCCTTACGACAGTTAATCTTTATGCAACTGCGTAATTTATATCCAAAACCTTTCATCGAAAATTTATTGAGCAGGCCATATACACAGTGCAATCATTTACTATTTTAGCTATCTCTCATAAATCTCAATAATTTTCCTTCTAAAATCCATAAAATCTTAGTCGAATTTTACGTTTTTTCGAGTCGAACGGGCATCGTACCCGGCAATGGTTAAATTGTTTTTGACTTAAGCAACCAACGTTAAAGATATGTCATAAGCATTCATGAGAGCATCTTCTGTTCTAGGTTTTATTTTTCTTATATTACACTATTAGGAATTACTCAGTTGATAAAAAAAACAGTTAATATGTCAGGATGAACAGATCAAAAATAACTGAATACGATTACATTGATTTCCTGATCGGCACACAGCGGGTATGCAGCAACACAGAAGCGGAGCGAGTCTGCCCTCATGAGAAAGATGGTGCTGCGCATGATGCCTATACGCGCCAGCTCCACCGACTTGTGCCGACCACTGAACGGCTTTGGTCAGAGGCGCGCGAGCATATTGATCTGAACAAAGGTGTCCTGATCATTGACGACAGCACGTTAGATAAATTCTACAGTCAAAAGATTGATATGGTGACTCGGCATTGGTCTGGCAAGCACAAACGAGTTGGTAGTGGGTGAAACCCGTTGATGGCAAGCGATAACTATCTGTTATCAAAGAAACAGACTGGGACTGTCAACCGGTTTGGCCCACCACCAACGAGTTGTGTCAGGAATTAACTCGTCTCGATATTGCGGACTGATGGCGAACGACATATTCCTGCCGACTGCCGCATCTATAATAAAGTTAAAGATGACCTGACCAAGAACGGCCATTTCCGCTCCATGCTGCAAACAGCATGTCAGCGCGGATTTCAGCCGGAGCTTGTCTTGTTTGATAGCTGGCACGCCAGTTTAGAGAATCTCAAATTCGTTCGTTCGGCTGGCAGTGGCTGACCCGTTTAAAGCATAACCGCCATGTCAATCCAGACAGGACAAAAAATATTCCAATTCATCAGATTGAGATCCCTCAAGCAGACTGTTTGGCGCATCTCAAAGGCTGCGGCATGATCAAAGTATTCAAGGTCGTCAGAACGGATGCTGACATTGAATGCCTGGGCCAGCAGTGATCTTTCCATGAGTGACCTGATGCGGCTCAAGCTCAAGCATGCCGAATTTTCTTGGATGATTGAGACCTGCCATCGCGGAGTTAAACAATTCTGCGGAATTGAACGCTGTCAGGCCAGGTCAGAAAAAGCTCAACGAAATTACATTGAACTGGCTGTCAGGGCTTTTCTCCGCATAGAGCACCATTGCTTTGTCAAAGGAATTTCTTGGGTTGAGGCAAAGACTTCCATCATCCGCAACGCTGTTCGGGCCTATTTGGCGAAACCCATTTATACGCTTGATCACATCAACCTTTATGCAACTGCG
>NZ_JBLWEN010000042.1:0-106734 GCF_048287415.1 Candidatus Electronema sp. JM | reverse complement strand
TGTCATTTTTATGTCCTCTTCGCCAGTTTGCCTTTTTTGGGGCTTAAATTTTAAATTAACAAAGCAAAACAACAAGTAACATAAATTTTAAAATATTGCAACCTAAAATTCGATATAGTGTCTATACAACCAAAAACTGCTATATCCCTGAATGGGATGCGTTCCAATAGGTGAACATGGCTTTCGCAGGCAGTTGCTACTATGCGGAAAGCGTGATAGAATGGCAACCAGATTTGTCGGCAGCAACTTTCCGAAAATACAAAGATATTGCCGACAGCATATTTAATAAAATTGAAACCAGTATCTGGGGCGACCAAATGGCTGTGACATACTCGATTAAATCCCAAGATGGCAGAATTGTCAGCAACTTGTCTGTCGTCGAAATAAAAAGACTTTTTGACGAAGGAAAAATCAACGATCATGACATGATTTCAAAGGATGGCAGCGGGCAGTGGCATCCAGCTTATAGATACAAAGGAGGAAGTCAGAAAAATGATTCCAGTCGGCAAGTGAATAATCAGATCACTCCTGCTTCTGTTTCGCCATCGCCAAGGCCAGAAAGCAATACGCAAGAGACCAAGATGATTGCTGCGGACTCCACGGTGAAAAGCAAGCAAGATGAGGATCCTGCCGCGCTGCCGTGCAGTGAAGAATCAGAAATTCAAACAAGATCATGCGCGAGGGAATCGAAAACAACATGGGTTGAGGCTATCAAAAAAGTTCTGACGTTATCATCCATACCTCTTCATTACAATGAAATAACAGAGAAAATTATATCTGAAGGTCTATGTAAAAATCTTGGAGCAACGCCATCGAACACTGTCAACAGATATATAACATCTTCCATAAGAGACGATGGCGATTTTTCACCATTTATTCGTGCCGGAAGAGGTATTTTTGCCTTAAACTCTAACTTGCTTGACAAACAGTTAGAAATTTCAGAAGAATCTGCTGATGAAGAAGAAACGAAAGAATCGGAAGAACAGTATGAAATTATAACATCATTCGGCATGTTCTGGAGAAAAGAGTTCGTCGAGTGGAATTCAATGCCAAAAATTCTTGGTATGCAGCAGATAGGATCAAAGACTGTTGATTTCTGCAAACAGCTCGGTATCTATCTCCTCTATGACGGCAGGGAGGTCATTTATGTTGGCCGCTCAACGGACAGACCTCTCGGCAGAAGATTGTACGAGCATACCATTGACCGCCTCTCCTCCCGCTGGGATCGTTTTTCGTGGTTCGGACTGCTGCCCGTTTCCGACGACGGACAGATTGGCGTATTGCCAGACAATTACAAAGCGGCAAATCTGATTCCAGCCTTAGAGGCCATCCTGATTGAAGCCCTGGAACCGCGCCAGAACAGAAGGCGTGGCGATGACTTGGCCGCAGTCGAATATCTCCAGAAGGTTGATCCTGAAATTGAAAAGAAGCGAATCAAGGCGACGTTGGATGCAGCCTTGAACAAGCTATGACGACAATACCCTCTTCCTATCTCGCCTGCATCGGCCTTGGCTCCAATCTCGGCCAGCCGCTTCGGCTGCTGCGGGATGCGTGGCGCGCCTTGGCCGAATGCCCGGCCATCATGCCGCTGCGGCTTTCGTCGCCGTACCGCACCAAGCCGGTCGGCATGGACAGCCTGAACTGGTTTGTCAATGCTGCCGGGCTGCTGCGCACTGAGCTGCCGCCGGAGGCGTTGCTGAATGTCCTGCTGGAAATCGAGCAACGGTTCGGCAGAATTCGTTTCCCAGAACGCGCCGGATATCAAGACAGAACCCTTGACCTTGACCTGCTGCTGGCAGAGGAACTGGTGCTGCGGACGGAACGCCTCATCCTGCCGCACCCTTTCCTGCATGAGCGGCTGTTTGCGCTGGCACCACTGGCGGAAATTGCGCCGCAGCTCCGGCATCCGCTGCTGGGCCGGACGGTCGCCGAGCTGCTGACCGAGCTGGAGCAAGAGACTGCGCCGGGTGAGGTCGAACAGACGCGGTGGGAGGACTGACCGGCCATGAAGATCACCATCATTGGTGCGGGAGCGATGGGCTGCCTCTTTGGCGGGCTGCTGGCTGAAGGCGGGCAGGACGTGTGCCTGCTTGATGTTGGAGCGGAGAAGGTCAGGCTGATCAATGCGGAAGGCGTGCATATCCGCAAGGACGGGCAGGAGCGCATCGTCCGGGTGCGGGCCGTTCTTGATCCTGCCGCCATCAGCGCAAGCGAGCTGGCCTTGCTCTGTGTCAAGCACGGCCAAACTAAAGCGGCGGCGCAAGCAGCCGCCAAGTTGTCCGGCTGTCCGGCTGTGCTCACCTTGCAGAACGGCATGGGCAATCCCGAGATCATTGCTGAGGTGGTCAACCCGGAGCGGCTGTTGTGCGGCTGCACGGCGCAAGGAGCCATGCAGCTTGGGCTAGGCCGCATCCAGCATTCGGGCAGCGGCAGTACTTTCATTGGCAAATGGCCGCAAGGCAGCTCGCAGATTGCCGCGCAGATTGCCGCAGTTTTTTCTGCCGCAGGCATTGCTGCGGAAAGCACAACGGACATCATGCCTCTGCTGTGGCGGAAGCTGCTGGTCAATGTCGGCATCAATGCCATAACTGCCCTGACCGGCATCCGCAACGGGGAGCTGCTTGCGCTGGCGGCGACTCGCGAGCTGGTCACAGCCGCCGTGGATGAGGCCATGACTGTGGCCCATGCGCTGGCTGTGCCGCTGCCTGATGATGCGGCGGCCCAAGTTTTTGCTGTGGCGCAGGCTACTGCTGCCAACCGTTCTTCAATGGGCCAAGACGTGGATGCGCGGCGGCCCACCGAAATTGAGGCCATCAACGGCTGGATTGTCCGCCGGGCCGAAGAGCTGGGGCTGGCTGTCCCGGTCAACCGGACGCTGACCGCCTTGGTGAAGACCATCCAGCAGCACTACCGGTGAAAACATCCGTGATTTCTCCGCGCCAACCGGGTATCATGCCTTAATCCGGTACATCCTCTGCCAGCATTTTTGACTATGCACCTCGGCCAGCTCTTTCTTGTCGGTTTTGACGGCTGCACCCTTGACCGCAGCCCGTGGCTCAGTGCCGCGTTGGCGCAAGGCCAGCTCGGCGGGGTGATTCTTTTCGACCGCAATGTGGATGGTTCGGTGCAAAATTTCAGCTCGCCCGCTGAACTCCGCCGCCTGACCGCCGAACTGCGGGACCGAGCAGCAGAACCGCTGCTGATCGCGGTGGATCAGGAAGGCGGCAAGGTGCGGCGACTGAAAGAGCGGGATGGTTTCCCGGCCACGCGCTCTGCTGCTGAACTGGGCAAAGAGCCGCCGGAAAACACGACTGCGCAGGCTGCTGCCGCATTGGCGGCGACCTTGGCGGAACACGGCATCACTTTCAATCTGGCACCGGTCGCTGATCTCAATCTCAATCCCGCCAGCCCGATCATCGCCCGCTGGGAGCGCAGCTTCAGCAGCTCTGCCGAGCAGGCCGCCATCCATTGCCAAGCCTTTATTGAGGCGCACCGCCGCTGCGGCATCGCTTGCTGCCTCAAGCATTTTCCTGGCCACGGCAGCGCACGCGGCGACACCCATCTCGGCTTTGTTGACATCACCCACGACTGGCAGGACATTGAGCTGGAGCCGTATCGTCTGCTGATTGCGGAAGGTTGCGCTGACGCAATTATGACCGCGCATGTGACCCATCGCGGCTTGGAGCCAAACGGCCTGCCCGCCAGCCTGTCACCTGCGATAGTCACTGGCCTGCTGCGGGAGCGGCTGGGCTTCAATGGGCTGATCGTCACTGATGACCTGCAAATGAAGGCCGTCAGCGAGCAGTATGGCTATCGCGAAGCGGTGCAGCGTGCCGTTCTGGCTGGTGCTGATCTGCTGATAGTCGGCAATAACCTGCTCCGCCGCCCGGATGCGCATGCCGAAGGCATGGCGGCAGTTGCGGAGCTGCTGGAGCAGGGCCTGATTGAAGAAGAACGCATCCGCGCCTCGCTGGCCCGGATTGCGGAGCTGAAAGAAAAAATCAATGGAGAGCGGACATGGTGAAACAGGAAACGCACAGCGTGACTATTGGCTACATCCTCTGGATTTTTGGCTTTCTCGGTGTGCATCGCTTCTACTACGGCAAACCGATTTCCGGCACGATCTGGTTTTGCACACTGGGGCTGTGTGGCATTGGCTGGCTGATTGACCTGTTCCTGATTCCGGGCATGGATCGGGAGGCCGACCTTCGGTTCACGCCGGGTGCCAAGGACTATAACACCGCGTGGCTCCTTCTGGTTTTCCTCGGCCTGCTCGGGGCGCACCGCCTGTACATGGGCAAATGGCTGACCGGCATCCTCTGGTTTTTCACATTAGGCCTGTGCGGTTTCGGGTATCTCTATGATCTTTGGACGTTGAACGAGCAGCTCACGGTCATCAATGCGCAGACCGCCTGATTACGATGAGCCAAGGAGGGGATATGAAGAACGCAATTCAGGAAAAACGATGCTTGAACTGAAACCCGGCATGAAAGCTGTCGCTGTTGGCCTTGGCAAATCCGGCTTGGCGGCGGTGCAATATTTGCACAATCTTGGGTTGAAAACCGCTGCCTCGGAATATAAACAGCAGATCACGGCGGAAGAGCAGGCCGTGCTGGCTGAATGCGGCGCGGCAGTGGAACTCGGCGGCCACACGCCGGAATTTTTCGCCGATGCCGATTTGATTGTGGTCAGTCCCGGCGTACCAACGAATCTGCCGGTACTGAACGCCGCTCGCAGCCGGGGCGTGCCAGTGGTCGGCGAGCTGGCCTTGGCTGCCGGGCGTATTTCGGTGCCGGTGCTTGCTGTGACCGGCTCCAACGGCAAAACCACTGTCACCAGCCTGATCGGCCAGCTACTGCGCAGCTCCGGCAAAAAGACCTTTGTCGGCGGCAACATCGGCACACCAGTTTTGGACTGGCTGCGCGAGCCGGACGATGCGAAAGCAGCGGTGCTGGAGCTGTCCAGCTTTCAGCTTGAGATGGCGGGCGCGTTCCGGCCCAATATTGCCCTGCTGCTTAATCTTTCGCCGGATCACATTGACCGGCACGGCAGTTTTGAGAATTACGCCGAGGCCAAACGGCAGATTTTCGCCCGCCAAGGCAAGACTGATATCGCCATTCTTGGCGCGGACGATCCGTTAGTTGCAAGCAAGCCGGTGACAACTGCCGGAGCCGTGCTGTATTTCGGCACGCAGCCAGACTGTCGGGCTAAAATTGAAGGGCAGCAGGTACGGATTGAATCCGGTTTCGGCGCGGACGGCACGGCGGAGTTCTACGATTTGTCCGCCACCAGGCTCAGTTCGCTGGTCAACGCTTATAACGCAGCGGCGGCGATTTTGGCGGCGCGGGCCTTTGGTTGTTCTGTCGAAGGCATCAAGGCAGGTTTGGCAGTCTATCAGCCGCCGCTGCATCGGATGACTCCTGCTGGGGAAATCAACGGGGTTTGTTTCATCAATGATTCCAAGGCGACCAACATCGGCGCAGTGCAAGCGGCTTTGGCTGGCTTTAAGAAAGATGTGGTGCTGATTGCGGGCGGGCGGAACAAAGGCGGTGATTTCGGCGAATTGATTCCGGCTTTTCAGCAGCATGTCAAACAGCTTGTGCTGATCGGCGAGGCAGGGCCGGATTTGGCTGTCGCTGCCGAAGCCGCTGGAATCGGGCATCAATTCGCTGCCGACATGGCCGACGCGGTGTGCAAGGGCCTTGCAGCAGCCAAGCCGGGCGATACTGTGCTCTTAGCTCCGGCCTGCGCCAGTTTTGACATGTTCAATAACTACGAGCATCGGGGGCATGAATTCATGCGCTGCGCCGCCGAACTGGCAGCAGCTTTGCGCTGACACCGCTGCGACGCAGAAGAATTTGCAAGTCGCCGCCGGAACAGGTACTATTTTGCTGAAAAAACAGTCCGATTCAACCATTCATCCGCAGGAGCACAAAATCATCATGGCCGCTCAGAAAAAAAATACCAGCCAGCAGAAGAATTTCATCGTCACTATTGTGATCGTCCTGACTGCCGGAGCATTCATGCTCTTCACCGGCAGTGCTCCCGCATTTCTTAAGGAATACATTCCTGCGCCATTGCAAAATATTTTATATCCTGACAAGAAAAAAAGCAGCAGCAAGGTGCCGGATGTCAAAATCAGTGGACTGCCTGCGACTGAAGGCAACACCAAAATTGACTCCTTTGACAAGTCAAAGACGCTGCTGAAGAAGATGTACGTCTCCGCCCGGCATTTCACAGAGTTCTACTGCGGCAGCACCTATGACGAAGATTTTAATCTCGATCACAGCAAGAGCGGCTTTCATTTTCGCAAGAACGAGGAGCGGGCCAACCGGGTTGAATGGGAGCATATTGTCGCAGCGGAATCCTTCGGCCAGAGTTTTCCTGAATGGCGCGACGGCCACCCGGACTGCGTGGACAGCAAAGGTCAGCCCTACAAAGGCCGCAAATGCGCGGCCAAGGCCAGCAAGCAATTTGAGCTGATGGAGGCGGACATGTACAATCTTGTCCCGGCCATCGGCGAGGTCAATGGCGACCGCAGCAATTACCGTTTCGACATGATTCCGGGCGAAAAGCGCGAGTACGGGAAATGCAACATGGAGATTGAAGGCAGCGTCGCCGAACCGCCGGATGACAAATTTGGCGACATCGCCCGCACCTACATGTACATGGAGGCAGCCTACGGGCGCGGCGTGATTGCGCAGTCAAACATCAAACTCTTCGAGGCATGGAACAAGCTCGATCCGGTGGATAAATGGGAATGCGAACGCTCCCGGCTGATTGAGAAGATTCAGGGCAACAAGAATATGATTCTGGTGAAAGCCTGCAAAGAGGCTGGGTTGTAGTTTTTTGCCCTAAAACAAAAAAGTGCGGTGCTGCAAATGGCATCGCCGTTCTATAAAACAAGCGGAGCGTTCAGCCGTTTTAGGCATTCAACGTCAAGTTTTTCAGAAGAAAAAATGGCCACGTACTTATTGATATGGAATCCTGAGTATTATCCTTGGGATGATATTGCTGATGCGGCTCAGGAGATTAAAAAAAGAGGAGTCTTCTCAGGAGACGGGAGTACAGGATCACGGAAATCCATTCAAAAAGGTGATCGTCTTTTTCTTATTCGTTTAGGGAAAGAGCCAAAAGGCATCATGGCTTCTGGATGGGCTGCATCAGATGTGTATCCTGATACACATTGGAATAATAGTCAGACTCAGAAGGAAGCACTATACGTAGATGTAGATTTTGACAGAATACTTGTTCCTGGGATGGATTGCATAATAAATATTGACCTGCTTGAAAATCATCCTGTTTTAAAGAAAAAATATTGGCATCCGAGAGGGTCTGGGTCAGAGATTCCTGATGACGTGGCGAATGAACTCGAAGAAATTTGGAAGTGGGGTAAAGATAATAATCGCAATAAATCTAAAACATTTGACAGAGAAAACGTTCAGTCGGCTCAGAAGATCGCCGAAGAATTGCTTCCAGATGTTAAATTGAGAGAAAATATTCTGCATTTCTTGTCAGATGCGATTTTTTACGCCAATGAACTGAGATGTGATAATTGGAATATAAATCTTGATAAATATGGAAAATTTATAAGGTTTAATGTTGGCCAAGAATACTGCATAACTATATACAAAAAATATTCATTAGTACTCGTTCTGAAAGAAGTTTTAAATTTCACAGAGGCAGCATCTGTGAAATTTCAAGGGCATCAAGGAAAGAAAAAGATTATTTCCAATAATTTAAGAGAAACTCCCGACTGTCTTGCCAAAATTCCCGACTCTGTCGGCTGTCTTGTTTTGCATGAGCATATTGTTAATATTTTACCTTCCTTAGAAGAATCGAACAGACGTTTTATCGATTATGCGATACGCAACACCAAGATAACTTCGCTGATGAGAAGGACGCATTCCCGTGGATTAACTGCTTATTTGTCACAAGTGTTATCAAGTCGCACCCCTGATCCTGTTTACACTGCAATCGATGATTATTATTGAGAACAGGAGCAAATGGAAAAAGAAGTCAGAAAATTGAGTATTCACGATTTGGAAGAAAAAATAAAAAATGCAAACCGCTGCATTGAATCGTCACGATTACGTGTAACCGTTTTGAAATTTGAAAGAAATCCATATATTGCCGAGTATACAAAAAGAAAAGCGAACGGAATATGCTGCGACTGCAAGCAACCTGCGCCTTTTATCAGCAAATTGACGAATGAGCCTTTCCTTGAAACGCATCATATTGTTCCACTGGCTCAAGGAGGAGCAGACACCATAGAAAACACAGTCGCTCTTTGTCCAAACTGTCACAGGAAGCGGCATTACGGATGAACCGTATGGCTCCAGCTAAACCACAACTTATCTTCCTCTGCGCCAGCTGCGGTCATGAAAGCCGCAAATGGCTGGGCCGCTGTCCGCAGTGCGGCGAATGGGACAGCCTGCGCGAGCAGCAGGCGCAGGCCAAGCCGAAACTGCGCGGCTCGGCGGCGGCAGTTTTTCCGCTCAACGGCGAGGGCGGCGAGGAGGAAAAGCGGCTTGTCACCGGCATCAGCGAGCTGGACCGGACGCTCGGCGGCGGCATTGTGCCCGGCTCTGTCACCTTGATCGGCGGCGATCCGGGCATTGGCAAATCCACGCTCATCCTCCAGCTTTTAGCCGCGCTGGCCCAACAAGATCGCAAGCTGCTCTACGCCAGCGGCGAGGAGTCTGTCCGGCAAATCCGAATGCGGGCCGAGCGACTGGCAGTGCGGAGCGACAGCATTTTTCTTGCCGCCGAGACCTCGGTGCAGGCCATTATCCGGCAGGTGGAGGAGCTGCGCCCTGCCTTTCTCGCCGTGGATTCCATCCAGACCGTGTACAGCGAGGAGGTCGGCTCCGCGCCCGGCTCAGTCACGCAGGTGCGCGAATCTACCTCGCTTTTGGTCAATCTTGCCAAGCGCACGGACATGCCGGTGATCCTCATCGGCCACGTCACCAAGGACGGCAGCATCGCCGGGCCGCGTGTGCTGGAGCACATGGTGGACACCGTGCTTTATTTCGAGGGCGACAGCAGCCAGGTTTTCCGCCTCCTGCGCACGGTCAAGAACCGTTTCGGCTCGACCAATGAAATCGGGGTCTTCGAGATGAAGGAGAGCGGTCTGGCCGAGGTGGACAATCCTTCCGCGCTCTTCCTCGCCGAGCGGCCTGTCAACGTGCCCGGCTCAGTGGTCATGCCCAGCGTCGAGGGCACGCGGCCCATTTTGGTGGAAGTGCAGGCGCTTGTCAGTCCGTCCAGCCTTGGCACGGCGCGGCGCACCGCCATTGGCGCGGACCCGCAGCGGCTGGCCTTGCTCACAGCAGTACTGGAAAAGAAAATCGGCCTCACGCTCTTCAATCATGACATCTTCCTCAACATCGCTGGCGGCATCCGCATTGACGAGCCGGCACTGGATTTGGCGGTGATCGTCGCCCTGCTTTCCAGTTTGTATGAGAAGGTGGTTGATCCGGTCACAGCGGTCTGCGGTGAAGTCGGCCTGGCCGGAGAAATCCGCGCGGTCAGCCAGATGGAGATGCGCCTGCGCGAGGCCCGGCGGCTCGGCTTCAAGACCTTCCTCATGCCGGAATCCAGCCGCCGCCAGCTTGAAGCTGGCTCCGCTGAAGGCATCGTGGCGCATCCTGTCCGCACCGTGCATGAGGTGGTGGAGAAGTTATTTGTGTAAAACGCCATCATTTTACGCTGCGAAGTCAGCGAGGTACCGGGCGTTGCTGCTGCACTCTGTAGCGGCGCATCCAGCAGCTGTCGCCGTGATACCAAGAGCGAGTATCTCCCAAAACGACTTCTTCTTATCCTCATCAGCCATCTTCGCCCATTCCTCCTGCCCAGCAGCTTGACTTTTCTCCTGTATCAGGTCATACTCCAGAATTTTTCTTTAACCGCACCGACACGATGCTGGCCGCTGAAGAACATTCGGCAAATTCAGTCAACAATGTCAGGGCGCAGGCATCTTTCCTGCGCCCTTCAGATTTTCAGGCAGCGGCACAACCTAACCAGAGCGAATGATCATGGAACATCTTGAACGGACTAAGCCCGCCCATGAGTGCGGCATCTGCGGCATTTATGGCCATGAGGACGCGGCCAAGCTGACCTATTTTGGCCTTTACGCCCTCCAGCACCGGGGTCAGGAAAGCGCGGGCATCGCCGCAGGCAACGGCCAGCGCATGGCGTTGCACAAGGCGATGGGCTTGGTGCCGGAAGTTTTTACTGAAACCAGCCTCCAGAAGCTCTCCGGCCATCTCGCCGCCGGGCATGTGCGCTACTCCACCACCGGCGAGTCCTCAATCATCAACACCCAGCCCTTCATGGTCACGCACCAGGGGCTGCAATTTGCGGTTGCTCATAACGGCAATTTGGTCAACTCAATGGAGCTGCGCAACGAGCTGGAGAAGAACGGCTCCATCTTCCAAACCACGATGGACAGCGAAATTTTTATCCATCTGCTCGCCCGCAACATGCACGCCGGAATGGCGGCAGCCATCCGCGAATCCTTCCCCTGCATTCAGGGGGCGTATTCGCTTCTGCTGATGACCCCGGACACCCTGATTGCGGTGCGCGACCCCAACGGCTTCCGCCCGCTCTGCTTGGGCCGCTTGGAGAACGGGGCGCATGTGGTCGCCTCGGAGACTTGCGCCCTTGACCTGATCAACGCCGAGTATGTCCGTGACGTGCAGCCGGGCGAGGTGCTGATCATCAATCAGAACGGGCTGGAGTCGCTCTTCCCGTGGCCTGCCCGCAATCGCAGCTTCTGCATTTTCGAGCAGGTTTATTTCGCCCGCCCGGACAGCGACATTTTTGGCCGCAACGTCTATATGACCCGCAAGCGGATGGGCGAAATTCTGGCCCGCGAGGCGAAAATTGAGGCGGATTTCGTCATGCCCTTCCCGGACTCCGGCAACTACGCGGCCATCGGCTACTCGCAGGCTTCCGGCATTCCGCTGGAAATGGGCATGATCCGCAACCATTACGTGGGCCGCACGTTCATTCAGCCCTCGCAGGCGATGCGTGATTTTTCGGTGCGGGTGAAACTGAATCCGGTCCGCCCGCTGATTGAGGGCAAACGGGTGATTATTGTTGAGGATTCGATCATTCGCGGCACCACCGGCAGAAGCCGGGTGCACGCCCTGCGCAATGCCGGAGCCAAAGAAGTGCATCTGCTGGTCTCCTGCCCGCCGACCATCCACGCCTGCTACTACGGCATTGATTTTCCTTCCTCAAAAGAGCTGATCGCGGCTAAAATTTCCATCGCCGCCATCCGCGATCACATGGAGCTGGATTCACTGACCTACCTCAGCTTAGACGGCCTTGTTGAGGCCACTGGTCTGCAACGCGAGGATTTCTGCCTCGCCTGCTTTGACGGCAGGTATCCAGTCGCGCCGGACAAAGCCTTCACCAAGGACTGTCTGGACGGCTTGTGTTCGGTGTGATGCGCAAAAAAGCACCCTTCAGCTTCAATCGGGGTGCTTTTTTTGGCGCATACGCCCCTTGAGCGGAGCCGAAAGGAGGGAAAAAATGGCCGAAATCATTATTGACAGCTACCGGTGCAGCGGCTGCGGCACCTGCGTGGAAATATGCCCGGAAGTCTTTCACATGAACAGCATGACGGAAAAGGCGGAGCTGATTGCGGCGGCTCCGCTGGTCACGGATGCGGTCTGGCAGGCGGCGGCGTTCTGCCCGGAGAAGTGCATTGAGATGCGGGAATAACAGCATCTGCCGGAACATGATAAGCCGCATTACGTTCCATGCTCCGGCGCAGATCAAGCCATAACCATGCGTTCAGCCCTGGGCGGGCGGAAAAATTATGTCAGAGCAACCAAGCAGTTCAACAGGGAGAATCGCCAAATCCGCCGGTGCGGTCAGCGGGGCGGTGATGTGCAGCCGGGTTCTGGGGCTGGTGCGGGAGCAGGTTTTCGCCCACATGTTCGGCGCGGGCTACGCCTACGACGCTTTTGTCGTCGCCTTCCGCATTCCCAACCTGCTGCGGGATTTGTTCGGCGAGGGCGCACTTTCCGCCGCCTTTGTCACGGTCTTCTCCGATTACGACAGCAACAAGGGCGAGGAGGCGACATGGCGGCTGGCCTCGAATGTGCTGGTCTTTCTGACCATGCTGCTCAGTCTGATTGTCCTGCTCGGCATGGCCTGCGCATTGCCGATAGTCCGCCTGCTCGCGCCGGATTTCGCGGCGGCCGCAGGCAAGACCGAACTGACCGCCCTGATGACCCAGATCATGTTTCCCTTCCTGATCTTGGTCGCGCTGGCAGCGGCAGTGATGGGGATGCTCAACACAAAGGGCAAGTTCTTTGTCCCGGCCATGTCCTCGTCCTTCTTCAATCTTGGCTCGATCATCGGCGGCGTGTCTTTGGCCCTGCTGCTGCCGAAATTCGGCCAGCCCGCGATAGTGGGCATGGCTTGGGGCACACTGCTCGGCGGCCTGCTCCAGCTTGTTGTGCAGCTGCCGGAACTGCGCAAGACTGGCTTCCGCTTCCTGCCGCATCTTGACCTGCGCGACCCTGGTCTGCGCCGCATCCTCTGGCTGATGCTGCCCGCCACCATCGGCCTTTCCGCCACGCAGATCAACGTCTTCGTCAACACCAACTTCGCCGCCTCCTGCATGGAAGGCTCGGTGTCCTGGCTGAACTACGCCTTCCGCCTCGTGCAACTGCCTATCGGCGTGTTCGGCGTGGCCTTCTCCATCGCCGCCATGCCAGTGCTGGCCCGTCATGCCGCGCAGAAAGATTTGCCCGGACTGCGGCAGACCTTCTCCTCCTCCTTAGTCATGGTTTTCAGCCTGACTATTCCGGCCACGGTCGGCCTGATTGCGCTCGCCGGGCCGATCATCCGCCTGATCTTCGAGCACGGCGCCTTCACCGCCGCTGACACCGCCCGCACTGCTGAAGCCCTGATCTGCTACTCCTGCGGCCTCTTCGCCTATTCAGCCGTCAAGATCATGGTGCCGGTCTTTTACGCCCTTAATGACACCAAATATCCGGTGATCAGCTCGTTCATGGCCGTGGCCGTCAATATACTGTTCATCACCTTGACCATAGATATGCTCTCCTTCCGGGCCATCGCCTTGTCCACCTCCTGCTCGATGGTCTTGAATTTCCTCTTCCTTGGCTTTGTCCTGAACCGCAAGCTGGCTGGTTTCGCCCTGAAGCAGCTTGCCATAGGCACGCTGAAGATCATCGTTGCCAGCGCGGTGATGGCCTTCGGCATCATCGGACTGAAGATGCTGCTCAGTTCGATGCTTCAAGGAAGACTTCCCATGCAGCTTGTTAGCGTGGCTCTGCTGATCGGCAGCGCAAGTCTGCTCTACGCCGCCGCCCTGCATTTCCTCAAGCTGCCGGAGTTTGACGAGATCACGGGCAAGCTCCGGCAGCGTTTCGCCAAGCCAAAGCCACGAACCTGATTTTCATCTTGACAGCAGTGCCGCTCTTGCAGAAAATTTACCCAGATGCAAAATACCACTATTCTGCAACCAGGAGGAATTTTGATGAAAAGCAGACATGTTCTCGCAGCGGCATTTGTGACGGCGGCAGTGCTGCTCACTGGACTGAGCACAGCAGAGGCGGAGACCTTTTCCGGCAAAGTGCTGGCCATGACGAAACAAAACAAAGCGACCATGATTGAGATCGCTCCTGAAGGTGCTGGCGGTCAGCCGTCCTACCGCTACACCGTTTCGACGGAGTTTCAGGAAATTGCCGACATGCTGATGAAAGCGATGGAGACGCGAACCGGGGTCACGGTCACCAGCTCAGAAAGCTGCAAGCAGGAAGGCGCGCTGCGGCATTGCGGCAGCATCGTCACCGCAGAGACAGCGGCAAAATAGCCCTTTTTCCAAAAGCATGAACGTAAGGATGCAAGGATGAGCAGAGAGGAGGACAGGCCGGACGCAGGCCGACGTGCGCTATTTTGCATGGCCGCCGTGGCCGCTGCGGTGATTCCTGCGGCGGCAGTGCTGCTGCTGGAATCGCAGGCGGCAGGATGGCGCATGACGCACCCTTCATTGGCCAGCCTGCTGCTTGGCTGGAGCGCGGTGGCGGCAATCCTTTCCTCCTTGTTCATCACGGTCATGCGGCAGACTGACAACGCCGCGCCCTGTTCGGTATGGATTGCCGCCGCGCTGGCTGGCATGGGCGTGCTCGACGGCTGCAACGCCCTCAGCCCGCCGCCGGAAGTCACGCTCTGGCTGCACAGCGCCGCCGCCCTTGTCGGCGGCTTTTTTCTTGCCCTGAGCTTGCTGCCGGACCGGGCCGCGCTCCATCCTGTTTTGGAATGGCTGCCCTGTATTGTTGCCGCCTGCTGCGCCTTGCCCGGCAGCATTTTTCTTGCCGCGCCGGAGCTGATTCCAGCAGAAACAACCGTCCATGCTGTCAGCATCAGCGGCGGTGTGGGCTTTTTCGCCGCTGGACTGCGCTTTGCTTGGAAAGCTCGGCTGGAACCGCTGCTGCTGGCCGGATGCAGCCTGTTCTTGGCCATCGCCGCGTGCTTTTTTCCCTACACTGCCCCGTGGAGCGTGGCGTGGTGGCTCTGGCAACTGCTTCGTCTGGCAGCACTTTTCTTTTTGCTCGCCTTTTTTCTCCGCCGCTGCCGTCACAACATCCGGCAGCTTCGCCGCAGCCGGGATGAGCTGAATGCCGCCCGCAATCAGCTTGTTGATTTAATAGAAAATTCTCCGTCAGCGGTCACACTGAAGGATATTTCAGGCCACTTTGTCTTTGTCAACCGCCGCTTCGAGGAGCTGTTCGGCATCCAAAAAAAAGATGTGGTGGGCAAATGCGCCGCTGACGTGCTGCCCAATCTGACTCGGCAGCTGAAAACAGGAGCAGCTTGGACTGAGACTGTGACAGAATACGAGGAAAGCATTTCCTTGAGCGACGGCACCCGCACATTTCTCACCTCCTGCTTCACGTTGCCGAGCAGCGACTGCGTTGGCTGCATCCAGACCGACATCACCGAGCGGCGCAATTTGGAACAGCGGCTTCTGCTGGATCAGATGATTATTGAAAATGCCGCTGAGGCCGTGGTGGTCACAGATTCAGAGGCCATCATCCTTGATGTCAATGCTGCCTACACCGACATCACCGGCTACAGCCGGGAAGAAGCCGTCGGAAAAAATCCGCGCATCAACAAGTCCGGCCATCACAGCAAAGAATTCTACGAAGAGATGTGGCGGCAGCTCATTGAAAACGGTTCTTGGTCTGGCGAAATTTGGGACCGGCGCAAGAACGGCGAGGTTTTTGAGAAATGGCTGACCATCAGTGCGATCCGAGACAGCAGCAATGTCACGATCAACTATGTTGGAATCTTCAATGACATCACTGAAAAACGGAATGTCGAGCGGAAGCTGAAAAATCTGCTGTTCTACGATCCTCTGACCAAGCTGCCCAATCGCACCCTGTTTCAGGAACGCTTGGAGCAGGCCATGCTCACCAGCCAGCATCACGATATTCCGCTTGCCCTGTTCTGCATAGACCTTGACCGCTTCAAAGATGTGAATGATGCCCTTGGTCACAAAGCAGGCGACGAGCTGCTGGCGCAGGCGGCGAAGCGCATTCGGGGCGGAGTGCGCCAGAGCGATGTCGTGGCTCGGCTCTGCGGCGACGAATTCACTGTGATTCTTTCAGAAGTTAAATTTCGTGAGTCGGTCAGCCATCTTGCCCGGCGGCTGATTCATCTGCTTCAGCAGCCGTTTCATCTTGGCGGCGAGGAAGTCTTCGTTAACGCCAGCATTGGCATCAGCCTGTATCCTGATGACGGCAGAGATGCCGACTCGCTGATCCGCAATGCCGACACCGCCATGCACTTTGCCAAAAAACGCGGACGGGGAGATTTTCAGCATTTCCGGGCGCAGATGAACGAAAAATTGGTGCAGCGGATCAATCTGGAAAAGCAGCTCCATCATGCTTTAGAAGAAGGGCAGTTCGCGCTGTATTATCAGCCGAAATATTCGCTGGCCGAAGCGCGTTTTGTCGGCGCGGAAGCCTTAATCCGCTGGCTGCACCCAGAAGAAGGGGTGATTTCCCCAGCAGAATTCATCCCCATTGCCGAGGAGAGCGGCCTGATCAGCGAGCTTGGCGCATGGAGCCTGCTCACCGCCTGCCGCCAGATGAAAGAATGGGAGCGTCAGGGACTTGGTCCGCTGCGGCTGGCGGTCAATCTGTCTTCCCGGCAGCTCAAGAGCCGTGAGCTGCTGCTGCTGCTGCGCAACACCTTGGCCGAAACCGGCTTTGCTCCAGCTCTGCTGGAGCTGGAAATCACCGAAAGCGCGGTGATGGAAGACCCGGAGCTGGCGGTTGAGCTGCTGCGGGAAATCCAAGGCATCGGTGTCCGCATCGCCATTGACGATTTCGGCACCGGCTATTCCTCGCTGGCCTATTTGAAGAAGTTTCCGGTCAACACCTTGAAAATTGACCAATCGTTTGTCGCTGACCTGACCAAAGATTCTGACGACGAGGCAATTGTTGACTCCATCATCCAGATGGCGCACGGCCTGAATTTGGAGGTGGTGGCGGAAGGCGTGGAGACCGAGGAGCAGCTCAAGTTTTTTCAAGCGCGGAAGTGCCACGAAGTGCAGGGCTACTACTTCAGCAAACCGCTTCCGGCGGAGCAGTTTTTTGAAAAAATCCGCGAAGCGGAGCATAAACAGCTTTCCTCGTAAGAACAGGATGATGCAAAACAGCCCGCCCAAAAAAAACAACACCGAGAAAAAAATATCTGTTGACAGTCCAAAGCAGGCTTGCGGAGCTGCTGATTTTCATTTATTATGTTCGCCTTTTCTTGCTGATAGCCAATCCGTGCAGAATCGCCCCAAGCGAGCAATGGCAGAGCAACTGTCAGGAGCAAGAGAGTTGAGGTTTTTCATCTTCTGCAACCTTTAACTTGAGGGGGGTCTTATGTCCGTTATTCTGCCCAATCTGCCTGCCGCATCCGCTGCCCGCATCTCAGAAATCGTCAGTAAGCTGTCTGAGCGCGAGCAGATCGAAACTGCGGCAGCCCTCCACGGCACGCCGGTGATGCTGCTTGACTGCGAAGTTATCCGCCGTCAGTACCGCGCTCTCCGGCAGGCGCTGCCTGAAGCTGCCGCTCACTTTGCTCTGAAACCGCTGCCCCATCCGGCAGTGGTGAAAACCTTGCTCCAAGAAGGGGCAAATTTTGATCTGGCCACCAACGGCGAGGTGGATTTAGTCCAGAACGTCGGAGTTCCCGGCGAAAAAACTATTCACACCCATCCGATCAAACGGGATTCGGACATTCGTCACGCCCTGCGCTACGGCTGCACGGTTTTTGTGATTGATAACCTGAACGAGCTGGAGAAGTTCATTCCCTATCGGGACGAGGCCGAGCTGCTCATCCGCCTCAGCTTCCGCAACGCTGATGCCTATTCAGATCTGTCGAAGAAGTTTGGATGCAGCCCGGAAGGGGCGTTGGAGCTGATTCAGCAGGCGCATCAGTTTGGTATTCGCATCAAGGGCCTGTCTTTCCATGTTGGCTCGCAGACTGCTGATCCGCAGAAATACGTCACCGCGATTCAAACCTGCGGTGAGGTCTTCCAGCGGGCGACTGCGCTGGGCCTGCCGAAACTGAGCACCTTGGACATAGGCGGCGGCTTCCCGGTGCATTACATTGATCAAGTCTTGGCCATTGAGGAATTCTGCGTGCCGATCCGCGCGGCACTGGCCGAGTTCCCGGAAAGCGTGGACGTGATCTCCGAGCCGGGCCGCTTCATTGTTGCCCCGGCGATCATCTCTGTGGCTTCGGTCATGGGGCAGGCCGAGCGCGACGGCAAGACGTGGTACTATTTGGACGACGGCCTGTACGGCTCCTTCAGCGGCATGATTTATGACCATGCGGTATATCCGGTGCAGGCTCTGAACAACGTCGGCGAGCTGTTCCCCTCAGTGCTGGCCGGGCCGACCTGCGACAGCATTGATGTGATCTCCGAGAACATCATGCTGCCCAAGCTGAAGAACGGTGATTTGGTGATTGGACGGATGATGGGCGCGTACACTGCCGCTTCCGCTTCTGAGTTCAATTTCTTCCCCAAAGCGAAAATCGTCGTGCTCAATGAGCCGACCGATCTCCTGCCGTAATCCTGCCACACTCTGCCGCGCCGTCGTCTGATGAAGATGACGCGGCAGCCGTTCACACAACACACAAATTCCCTTCTGACGGAAGACTGTTCAGCGAATGCCTCCGGCATTCATCTCCGGGGTATATTTTTTGTCGATCCCATAGATATGGTTGATCAGCCAGTCAATGACCGTTTTGGCAATTTTGATCACCACAAAAATAGTTTTTCCCTGATCCACCTCTGCTGCTGCCGCATTGAGCTGATCCGTGAAGATTTTGTGCGCCCATTTATGCGCGGCGATGTCTGAATAGCCAATTGTCTCCATCGCCTTTTCCTCTTCAGCAAGATGGTAGCGGGTATATTCAATCAGATCGCGCAGCACCGGTTCAATCACGTCTGCGCCTCTGCCCAGTTTCATCATCTCGTGGAGCTGATTGGCAATGTCGAAAAGCCGTTTATGGTGATTGTCAAAGCGGGCCACGCCGACGCTGTAGTCGTCTTTCCAGTCATAAAGAGCCATTTTTTCTCCTGCGGGTTTTATTGATCAATTCCGGCAGCCCGTGTCCGCAGGGGTGGTTCGCGAGCCGCCCCTGCATTGAACCACCTCTGCGCTGCGGAAGTGCTGCGCGTCTGTGTATTATATTCTGAAACAAATTTTCCCGGCAGTTAAATTTTCAAAACAAAGGCAAGGACAGCGGCGGCTTCGGCCAGTTCGCAGGCCGCGCCGAGGGTGTCGCCAGTTGCTCCGCCGATTTTGCAGCGGCAGAGCAGGGCGAAAAGAAAGGTCAGCAGGAGGACGGCAAGAACGACGCTCAGGCCGGACGGCCCAGCAGCGGCATAAGCGGCCCAAGTGAGGAGAAGGAAGCCGCCCAGCGAGGCTATCCAGCCTGCGCTGCTGTTGAAATAGACAGCGAAAAGGCTGCCCAGTCCGCCTTCGCGGGCATAGGGCAGCAGGGCCATGAGCAGCAAAATTGCCGTGCGTCCGGCAACAGGCATGAGGAAGGCGGCGGCCAGCGTCTTGTCCGCAGGCAGGGACGCAAGGCAGGCGGTTTTGAGAAAAATGAGCAGCGTCAGGGCAGCGGCCCCCATTGTGCCAATATGGGAATCTTTCATGATTTCCAATATCCGCTCTTGGCTGCGGGCGGAGAGGAAACCGTCGGCGGTGTCGGCGAGGCCGTCGAGATGGAGGCCGCCGGAAAAAGCGAGCAGGAGGATAATCAGCAGGACTGCTGCGGGCAAAGGCGGCAGGAAATAGAAGAAAAACTGGGCTGCTGGTACAGCGATACAGCCCAGCAGCAGGCCGACGAGCGGAAAAAATGGGGCGGCGTGAGTTAATTCGTCTTCTGTTGTGCCGATTTTTCCCGGCAGAGGCAGCAGGGTGAGAAAACGCACTGCGGCGGCGAAAGAGCCGAAAGGCCGCAGCAGCAGCGTCGGCGGACGAAAATGCCGCGTCGGTCTCTCGCTGCCTTCATGGTGCGCCATTTCTTCGGCACGCTTGCGCCGGTTCCTCCGCCAGCGGTTCATGAGACTGGCGTGCCGGTGACACCGGCCTCGGCAAAAGTGGCGACTTCGGTCAGCACGGCCACAGCGGCTTCAACCACATTCATCGCCAAGGCCGCGCCGGTGCCTTCTCCCAAGCGCATTTTCAAATCCAGCAAAGGCTTGCAGCCGATCTGCGCCTGCATGGCCGCGTGGCCTTGCTCAACCGAGCGGTGGGCGCAAATAATATAATCGCGGACAAACGGCTCCAATTTGCAGGCGATCATTGCACCGGCAGTGGAGATGAAGCCGTCCACGATTACCGGCCTGCGGTTGGCCGCCGCGCCGATAATCAGCCCGGCAATGCCGCCGATCTCATAGCCGCCAACCTTGGCCAGCACGTCTAGACCGTCCTTCGCGTCTGGTTTGTTGACAGCCAAGATGCGTTCCAGCACCTTCTTTTTGTGTTCAAACTGGGCATCGTCCAAGCCGGTGCCGCGCCCAGTCAGCTCGTCAATGCTCTTGCCGGTCAGGGCGGCGACGATGGCTGTGCTGGCGGTGGTGTTGCCGATGCCCATGTCGCCGGTGGCGAAAACATCGGTCTCCGGCGCAAGCTGATTGGCAACCTCAATGCCCGCCTCGACCGCAAAGACCGCGTTGGTGCGGGTCATGGCCGGGCCGTGCGCCATGTTGGCGGTGCCTTTGCCGATTTTCTTTGAGATAATTTTGTCCGCATCCGTCAAGGCGGAAAGATCGGCGGCGCAGCCCATGTCCACTACCGTCACTTCAGCCCGCGCCTGCCGTGCCAAGGCATTGATCCCCGCGCCGCCGTTGATGAAATTGTAAACCATCTGCGCGGTGACTTCGGACGGATATTTCGACACGCCCTCGGCAGTCACGCCGTGGTCGCCGACCATGATCACCACCCGCTTGCGGCCAACTGGCGGGCGCAGCGAGTGAGTCATTCCGGCCAGATCAACGGCCAAATCCATCAGATCACCCAAGGCCCAGTGCGGCATGGTGAGCTGCTCCAGCCGCGCCTTGGCTTGCTCGCGGAACTCGACATCCTGCGGGAAGATGCGGCGAAAGGTGGATTGAAGGAAATCAACGTGGTCGGGCTTGCTGCTGGGCTGGTAGGTGCTGGACATGATGTATGGAAAAATGAATAAAATTTAAATAAAAGCAAACCGCCGCGCAGTTCTCTCACATGCTGTCGCTGCTGCCGTCTTTGTTGTTTTTGACTGAGGACTGGCCGAAGAAATAGCCGAGGATGACCAGAAAGCCGTTGCTGAGAATTTGCGATTCCCTGCCGAAAATCATGCCGCCAATCAAGGCGAGGGTAAGCATGAGGAGAACAAGGCCGCCGATGATGGAGGCGGCGGATTCGCGCTGAAGGAACGACAACCAAATTTTTGATTTGCGCTCAAGGCCGTCAATGCGCTGCTGCTCAAGTTTTATCTTTGCTTCGGTTTCAATATCAGTAATTTTTTTCAATTCCATTTTATGACGCAATTCTTCTTCTTGTAAAGAAATAAGTTCGATAGTTATCTTGCTTTCTATGTTTTTATCATTAAGTTGCATGGATAAATTTTTGACATTTTTTATTTTTTCGTTTATCGTTAACTCATTTATTCTATTTAGAATATACTTTTTTCGATCTACTAAAATAGGATTAGTGTCAATTCTATTTGAATATTCATCGTAAAAAATAAAAAAATCATCAGTATTTATTATAACATTATTTATTTTATCTAAACTGCTATTTAGATCAGATAAATTTTTTATAGATATTTGATCTTCAGTTAGACCTAATTTTTCTAATTCTTTTTCCAAACGAAAAGATAACATGCTTATTTTTTCTTTCATATTAAACTGTTTGTCGTATTTTTATATATCAATCTCCTGCTCAATGCAGGAGATCAGCTTAATGTTGACCTCCGACAATACTGAACCGCATACTTATCCCTTTGTAATCCGGGCCGAAGCGGCCTTCACCTCAGCCCAGCAGGCCGCAAGGACAAGCGGCCTGCTGCGTTCAAAGGCAGATCACTCTGCAACCGCTTCCGCCTGATGGGCAGCGATGATCTTCTGCGCGATCTGCGCGGGCACTTCCTCGTAATGCGAGAACTTGACCGTGAAACTGCCGCGTCCGCCGGTCATTGAAGTCAGGTCAGGGCCGTAGAGCTGCACTTCCGCCTGCGGCACCTGCGCCCGGATGATTTCCCGGCGGCTGTCGGAATCCATGCCCAGCACCCGGCCTCGGCGCGAATTGAGATCACCCATAATATCACCGACATGCTCCTTGTCCACCCGGATATCCAGCTCCATGATCGGCTCAAGCAGCACCGGGCTGGCGTTCATCACCGCTGTCTTGAAGGCCATCGAGCCAGCGATTTTAAAGGCCATTTCCGAGGAATCCACGTTGTGATAGGAGCCGTCCAAGAGGCTGGCTTTCAGGCCGACAAAGGGATAGCCCGCCAGCACGCCTTTGTCCATCGCCTCGATGATGCCCTTTTCCACTGCCGGGCGGTACTGCTGCGGAATCACGCCGCCAACGATTTTGTCAACAAACTCAAAATGCCCATCTTTGAGCGGCTCAATCTCAATCGTGCAGTCGCCAAACTGGCCGCGCCCGCCGGACTGCTTTTTGTGTTTGCCCTGCGCTGTGGCCTTGCCCTTGAGGGTTTCCCGGTAGGGTATCTTCGGCACAGACAAATTCATTTCTGCGCCAAACTTGCGCTTGATCCGTTCTTTAATGACCTCCAGATGCACTTGGCCCATGCCGGAAAGCAGCACCTCGTGCGTCTGCGTCTCGCGGGTCATGCGCAGGGTCAGGTCTTCGTCCAGCGTTTTCGTCAACGCGGAGAAGAGCTTGTCCTCGTCCTTCTCGACTTTGGCCGTGACAGCATAGGAAATGGCCGGAGAAAACGCTTCCAAAGCATCATAGAGCACGGGTTCGGCCTCGTCGCAGAGCGTGTCGCCGGTGCCGGTGCACTTCAGTTTGGCCACCGCAGCAATCATGCCCGCGCAGACGCTTTTCACCTCGTTCTGCTCTTTACCCTGCATCAGGAAAAGATGACTGAACCGCTCGCTCTCGCCTTTGCTGGCATTATAGAAGCTCTCGCCGTGCAGCGTGCCGGAGAGCACCCGGAACACGGTCAAGCGTCCAGTGAAAGGATCGGCGGTGGTTTTGAGGACTTGGGCGGAGAAAGGCGCATCTGCCGCGCCGCTGCGCTGCACTAATTCTTTGGTTTTAGGATTGGTGCCGATCAGCAAAGGCCTCTGCGCAGGCGAAGGCAGCAGGCTGATGATGGTGTCCAGAATAATCGAGCTGCCCTCGTTGTTCAGCGGCGAGCAGGGCAGCACCGGAGCGAGCCGACCCTGCCGCACTGCCGCTGCCAGCCCATTCTGCAAGGCCTCGTCAGACAGCTCGCCCTCTTCTAAGAAATGCTCCAGCAGGTCATCGTCAGTCTCAGCCACGTATTCCATCAGGCTGGCGCGGCGTTCAGCGGCTTCTGCGGCCAGCCCGGCAGGAATTTCGGCTGCTGTTGCCGTGCCGTCCGGGCGAAAAAGTAAAGCCCGGCGGTTGAGCACATCCACCACGCCTTTGAAATCCTTTTCGCTGCCAATAGGCAGATGCAGCACCACCGGATTCAGCTTGCTGAAGGTCTGGCGTATTTCATCAAAGGTCTCAAAGAAGTTGGCCCGCTCCCGGTCCATCTTGGTGATGCAGATCAGGCAGGGCAGCCTGCGCTCCAGCACAAAATCCACAAACCGCTCGGTCTGACTGCGCACACCCAGCACCCCGCCCACGGTGAGCAGCGCGCTGTCCGCCAGCCGGGCGGCGAATTTCGTTTCATTGACAAAGTTGTCGTCGCCGGGCGTGTCAGCCAGGAAGACCTCGCAGTTCTGCCAGTTCAGGTGGCCGAACGCAGTGCTGATGGAGATTTTCCGGCGGACTTCCTCCTCTTCAAAATCAAACGACGAGCTGCCCTCATCCACTTTGCCCAGTCGGCTGACTGCCCCGGCAGTGAAAAGCAGCGCCTCGGCAAGAGTGGTTTTGCCGCTGTGACCGTGTCCAAGGATGACTGTGTTCCTGATCTGCTGAACGTCGCGCATGAATGCCTCCGCTGCCCGGTGCTGGGATTGATCTGTCGGCAGAAGGCGCGGAAAAGGGGGCTTCCCTTTTGCTCCGGGAATGGCAACACCCATCTGCCGGGAGATGATGCGCTGTATTCTGCTCCGTAATCCCTTTCAAGTCAAGCTGCAACCAAAGGCGGTCGCGCTTCCAGGAAGAGATGGGAAAACATTGCCTGCTTGACACCTCTCTGCGGCGCAGGCAGAGCGTGTTGCCCTGCATTTTTTCTGGCGCACCAGTTTTAGACAACTTCAGTCAGTGCCTAATCATGCCTTTCCTAATCGCCCTGCTCAGAGTGGCTGGCCCTCCGGCATTTCCGGCACGTCGTTCCCGCCAAGGACAAAGCCGCCATCCAAGCGAAGCACCGCGCCGGTCATGAACTCCGCTTGCAGGAGAAACAGGACGGCCTCAGCCGCCTCTTCTGCTCTGCCGGTGCGCCGCAGCAAGGTGTGACGGAGCAGCCGCTCCTGCTCCGCCGCATGCAGCAAGCTCCAGCCGCGTGTGCCGGGGCCATGCCGCTGTTCAAAAAGACCGAGCATCAGCTCATTGACCCGGATACTGGGTGCGCCCAGTCTGGCCCATGTTTCGGTGAGCGAGCTGATGCCCCGGTTCGCGGCGGAGTAGCCGTCACTGAAGAGCAGTCCCGCTGGCCCGGAGCGGCCCACGACAGCAGCAACCGAAGAAATATTCACCACCGCAGCTTGCTCGGCCCGGCGCAGCAGCGGCAGGCACTGCTCAAAAACTAACTGCTTGGCGTGCAGGCTTGTCTCCATCTCCAACTGCCACTGGCGGCGGTTTTCCGGGCGGAAATAGCTGCCATGCACTATCGGCATTCCGCCCCGCTCAATATTGTTGACCAGCACATGAAGGCAGGGAACGCGCTCCGCAATCTGCTGCGCCAAAGCCGCCACGCTGTCCGGCTCGCGCAGATCGCTTTTGAGCAGAAGCTGCCCGGCGAATTCCCGCCGCAGCTCTGCCGCCGCTTCCGGCCAGTCGTCAATCCACGGCAGAATGAGCCGCGCTCCTGCTGCGGCCAACCTGCGGGCTATTGCCCGCCCAATACCCCGGCTGGCACCGAGCACCAGCACGTTTTTTTCAGAAAGATTCATTTATTTTCTGGAACCAGATGGACAAAGATGGTATTTATTTTCAGCGCAGCCTGCGCCATGCCGAACAATTTTCATGATGATAATACCATGCGTTTCGTCTGAAGCAAGCGACCAGCAATGAATCGTATTTGAATCGACTGTGCCATCTTGGTAGACAGTCGTACTGAGTACGAAATATTATGAAAACTACAAGATGTTTAAAATAGTGTTTAAAGCCAAAGATAAGGAAGAAGAAGTGAATCAAACGATCTTCACCTGCCGATAATGTGACGAATCTTTGATTCGAGGCCAATTTTTCGTTTTTTGATAAAACGGAAAAATAAAATAGATAATTCTGTCAACTCATGAAAAAAACAGCCGTCCTTTTCCCCGGCCAAGGCTCGCAGTATCTTGGCATGGGCAAAGCCTTTATCGAAGCTGATCCAGAGGCCGCCGCGCTGATGGACATGGCCGAGCGCGTCTCCGGCTTTCCTCTGCGCCAGCTCTGTTTTGACGGCCCGCTGGAGGAGCTGACCCGCGTGCTCCATCTTCAGCCTGCCCTGACCGCCGTCAACCTGATCTGCTGGCAGCAGCTGCAAAAATTGCTGCCCGGCTTCAGTCCGGCCTGGGCTGCCGGGCATTCGCTGGGCGAATATTCCGCCCTGCACGCTGCGGGCGTGCTGTCCGCCGAAGATGCCATAGCCCTTGTCACCAAGCGCGGTGAATTCATGGAGCGCGAGAACGCGGCGCATCCCGGCGGAATGCGGGCGGTGCTCGGCCTGAGCATTGAGGAAATTGAGCCGCTGCTGAACAGCTACGCCGGGCCGGGGGCGGTGGTTGTCGCCAATCACAATTCGCAGCAGCAGGTCATCATTTCCGGCGATGCGGAAGGGCTGGAGCGCTTCAGTGAAATCTGCAAAACCGCCGGGGCCAAAAAAATCGTGCCGCTGAAGGTGGCGGGCGCGAACCACAGCCCGCTGGTGGCGGGCGCGGTGCCGGATTTCGCCGCCTGCATGGAAAAAACTTGTTTCAACCCGCCCAAGGTGCCGCTGCTTTTCAACGTCACTGCCGCGCCGGAAAACGACCCGGCAGCCATCCGCTCCATCATGGCCCGTCAGATCGCATCGCGGGTGCGCTGGCATGAGTCGGCCTGCCGGATGATCGCCGACGGCGTGGAAGTTTTTCTGGAGCTTGGCCCCGGCTCCGTCCTCACTGGCCTGATGAAGAAAATTCTGCCTGCTGGCAGCGCGGCGGTCTGCGTGCAGGCGGACAGCCCGGAATCTTTGGCAAAAGCCGCGCAGTTCATTCAAGAAGACTGAGTTCCGGCGGCATCCGGCCCGCTGCCGCCGGAAGTATCATGAAATCCGGCTTTTTTTCTTCCTGCTTGACACAAGCCCGCGCATGAGGTAAATATTTTTGTTTCCTGCGCAGCCGCTGTTCAGGATGGCGGGGCATTTTTTCCTATCGGACTGATCATGTTTGAGAATCTAACAGAACGCCTTGAAGGTGTCTTTAAAAGGCTGCGCGGCCACGGCACGCTGACCGAAGAAAATATCGCCGAAGCCATGCGCGAAGTGCGCACGGCCCTGCTCGAAGCCGATGTCAACTTGCAGGTGGTGAAGGACTTCGTCGCCTCGGTCACGGAAAAGGCGGTCGGACGCGAAGTGCTGGCCAGCCTCGCGCCGGGGCAGCAGGTGATCAAGGTCGTTTATGAGGAGCTGGTCGCGCTGCTTGGCACTGCCGCCGAGCCGCTGCGCCTTGACGGACGGCAGCCGGTGGTAATCATGATGGCCGGTCTGCAAGGATCAGGCAAGACCACCACTTCGGCCAAGCTGGCCCGCCTGCTGAAAGAAAAAGGCCGCAAGCCCTTCCTTGTCCCTGCCGACGTGTACCGCCCGGCGGCCATTGAGCAGCTGCACGTGCTGGGCAGTCAGATCGGCGTTCCGGTTTTCAATTCCACCACCGAGCAGCGTCCGGCGGATATCGCCAGGCAGGCTGAGGCGCAGGCCAAAGCCGAGGGCTATGACACCGTCATCCTCGACACCGCAGGCCGCCTGCATGTGGACGAGGAGCTGATGGCCGAGCTGAAGGAGATCGCCGCTGCGGTGCCGCTCTCCGAGGTGCTCTTTGTCGCTGACGCGATGACCGGCCAGGATGCGGTGACGGTGGCGGCCAAGTTCAGTTCTGATCTCGACATCAGCGGCGTGATCCTGACCAAGATGGAGGGCGACGCGCGCGGCGGCGCGGCTTTGTCGGTCAAGCAGGTCACCAAGCGGCCTATCAAATTTGTCGGCGTGGGCGAGGCTCTCGATGCCTTGGAGGTCTTCCATCCTGACCGCGCCGCCTCGCGCATTCTCGGCATGGGCGACGTGCTCTCGCTGATCGAGAGAGCCGAGAAGGTTGTTGACGAGAAAAAGGCCCAGCAGCTGGCGAGCAAGCTGCGCAAGAACAGCTTCACGCTCGAAGATTTCCTCGACCAGCTTCAGCATATTAAGAAAATGGGCAGCTTGGAGCAGCTCATGAGCATGGTGCCGGGCATCAACAAGCTCCGCCAGCTCAAAGACGCGCCCCAGCCCAGCCAGAAAGAGCTGCTGAAGACCGAGGCCATCATTCTCTCGATGACCAAGACCGAGCGGCACAATTACAAGATCATCAACGCCAGCCGCCGCATCCGCATCGCCAAAGGCTCCGGCACCTCGGTGGAGGAAGTCAACCGGGTGCTCAAGAGCTACGCCATGATGCTGAAGATGATGAAAAAAATCAGCGGCAAAGCGGCGGTCGTGAAGGACGGCCAGCGGCGCAAGCTGCCCAAAGGATTACGGCGTTGATCAGATATAGGGGCGAAAAATCTTTCGCCCTTACATCTGCATAGCGCACAGAATTTATCAGCCGGGCAACCGGACTCACCATCCACAGGAGAAGAGAAAAAAATGGCAGTACGCATTCGCTTGACCAGAAGAGGCCGCAAGAAACAGCCGTTCTACCGCATCGTCGTCGCAGATTCGCATTCCTGCCGTGACGGCAAATTCTTGGACATCGTCGGCACCTACGATCCGCTTCAGGAGCCTGCGGCCATCCGCATTGACGAAGGCAAGCTGGCTGACTGGATGGGCAAAGGCGCGCTGCCGTCCGAGACCGTCAAAACTCTGATTGACAAGAACAAAGCGGCAGCGGCGCAGGCTGCCTGATTGAGGTCATGAAGGACTTGGTCTCGTTCATCGCCGCCAAGCTGGTGGACGCGCCGGAGCAAGTTGAGACTTCTCAGCGCGAGGAAGGCGACGCGGTGACGGTGGAGCTGAAGGTCGCCAAGGAAGACCTTGGCAAGATCATCGGCAAGCAGGGCCGCACCGCCCGCTCCATCCGCACCGTGCTGGCCGCTGCGGCGGAAAAGCGGCAGAAACGCTGCCGCATTGAAATCCTTGAGTGAAATGAAGGAGAAGGGCCTTGTCCTGCTGGGCCGGGTTTCTGGGCCGCACGGCATCAAAGGCGAGCTGAAAATCCGCCCTTATTCCGGCGAGCCGGAGAGCCTGCTCGGCTGGAGCAGCCTGCTGCTGGCCGTCGGCGAAAACGCGGAGCCGAAGGCATGGAAGGTGGAGCAGTCACGGGCGCACAAAAGCTGGACGTTGGTCAAGCTGGAAGGCTGCTCCGACCGCAGCAGTGCCGAGCTGCTGCAACGGGCTGATGTCTATATCCATGAGGACGAGCTGCCAGAGCTGGAAGACGGGGAATTCTATCTCCGCGATCTGGAAGGCAAGACAGTCAAGACCGAAGACGGCCAAATCGTCGGCGTGATCACCGGCCTGCTGACCGGCGGCGTGCAGGATATTCTTCAAGTCGAGAACAATGGTCAGGAGCATCTGATTCCGCTGGTGTCGGAATTTGTCGTCAGTGTGAATGAAGATGCCGTGATCATGGCTTTGCCGTCCGGCCTCTTGGAGATCAACGCCTGACGTGCGTTTTGACATACTGAGCATTTTCCCGGAGCTGTTCGCCTCGCCGCTACAAGAGGGCATCATCCGCCGGGCCATCGCTGCCGGACAGATTCAGGTCAATCTGCGCAACATCCGCGACTGGGCTGAGGACAAACACGCCATGACCGACGACCGGCCCTTCGGCGGCGGCGAGGGCATGGTGATGAAGCCGGAGCCGCTGGCCGCCTGCCTGCGCGATGCGCAAGGCGATGCTCCGGGACATGTGATTCTGCTTTCACCGCGCGGTGCAGTGTACAGCCAGCGCGCTGCCGAGCGGCTGGCCGGACTGGAGAAAATCGTCTTGGTCTGCGGGCGTTATGAAGGCGTGGACGAGCGTTTCTGCCAGCTTTATGTGGACGAGGAGCTGTCCATCGGCGACTACATCCTCACCGGCGGCGAGCTGGCCGCCTTGGTGGTGCTGGATTCCGTCACCCGGCTGCTGCCGGGCGTGCTTGGCTGTGCGGATTCGGCGGCGAAAGACAGCTTCAGCCGCAGCCTGCTCAAGCACGGGCAGTACACAAGGCCGCGTGAATTCGAGGGGCTGGCGGTGCCGGAGGTGCTGATGAGCGGCGATCACGCCAAAATTGAGGAGCACCGTTTTTTGGAATCGGTGCGGCTGACCTTGGCGCGGCGGCCTGAGCTGCTGGCTGCGGCGCAGTTCACCCCTGCTGAGGAAAAACAGCTTAAAAAGGCCGGACTTTATGCACAGGTGCAGCAGGCACGAGCCGGACATGGATGCTGAATTTCATCTGGATGTCGCGTTGATCCACCACCCGGTGGTCAACCGGCACGGCGAGATCATCGGCTCGGCAGTGACCAATCTTGATCTGCACGACATCGCCAGAGCAAGCAAGACCTTCGGCGTGAGCAGCTATTGGGTGGTCACGCCCTATCCGCTCCAGCAGGAGCTGGCCGCCGGGATTGTCGGCCACTGGACTGAGGGCTACGGCGGCGTGGCGGACAGCGACCGGGCTGCGGCCTTGGCTCTGATCAAAATCCGCTCCAGCTTGGCCGAGGTCATTGACGAGATGACCCGGCGGCATGATGGCCGACGGCCCAAAGTAGTGGCCACCAGCGCGGCTTCAAGCGGCGAAAAACGGGTCAGCTTCGCCGCCCTGCGCCAAGAAATCATCAGCGAGAGAATGCCCGTACTGCTGCTTTTCGGCACAGCGTGGGGACTGGCCCCGGAAGCCTTGGACTTGGCGGACGCGATGCTGCCGCCCATTGTCGGGCCGGGAGCGTACAATCATCTTTCGGTGCGGTCCGCCGCATCTATCATGCTGGACAGACTGCTGGGCCGCCGGGAAGAGGCTGATCAGCATTGAGACTATAACGAGCAATCACGCAGGAGCGGCAGGCCCGCATAAGAGGAAGAAAATGAACATTATTGACAGAATTGATCAGGAATCCATGCGCTTCGACCACCCGGACTTCCGTCCTGGCGACAATGTCAAAGTGCATATCCGCATCATTGAGGGCAACAAGGAGCGGGTGCAGATATTTCAGGGCGTGGTGCTGAAGCGGAAGCGCGGCATGATGAACGCCAGCTTCACCGTGCGGAAGATTTCTCACGGCGTGGGCGTGGAGAAGACCTTCGCCATGCACTCACCCCGGATTGACAAAATTGAGGTGGTTTCGCACGGCAAGGTGCGCCGCTCACGGCTCTACTACCTGCGCGACCTGCGCGGCAAGGCGGCCCGCATCGGCGAGCGGCAGCGGAACCAGCCGACCGAGGCTTGATGCCTGTTGGACGATGCCTTCCTGTTCCCGCCGCAGCCCGGCGGGAACACTTTTTTTCATGAGCAACGCCTGCACGAGCATGGTCTGCTCCGGGTCGCCGGAGTGGACGAAGCCGGACGCGGCCCTTTAGCCGGGCCGGTGACGGCGGCCTGCGTCATCCTTCCCCCTGCCAGCGATCATTCCCGCTGGAAAGATTCCAAAAAGCTGACACCGCTCCGACGCGAGCGGCTCTGGAGCGAGCTGCGCTGCTGTTCAAATACGCTGATCGGCACCGGCCTTGCTTCGGCAGAGGAAATAGATCAGCTCAATATCCACCGCGCCTCGCTGCTGGCCATGCGCCGGGCAGTCGAGAATTGCGCCGCCAGTGTCGGAAATCTCCCTGACTATCTCTTGGTTGATGGCCTGTTCAAAGTGCCGGTCAATCTGCCCCAGCTCGCTTTGGTCAAAGGTGAATCGAAAAGCGCGTCCATCGCCGCCGCGTCCATCATCGCCAAAGTGCTGCGCGATCATCTGATGGCCGAATATCACGAGCAGTATCCGCAGTACAACTTCCTCCAGCACAAGGGTTATCCCACCAAAGCCCACCGCGCCGCCATCGCCGAGCACGGCCCCTCGCCCATCCACCGCCGCAGTTTTCACGGCGTGCGCGAGTTCTGCCGCTGAAGAAGCGGTTGACATCGCCCTCCATCTGCCCTACAAAAAAAGAAGCGGTTGCATTTGCGGCAGCGGGCCGCGCCATTTTATTTCCTGAGGAGGACAGGAAGTCATGATTGATTCTATCGGCACCCCGGCCTTGTATCTCGGCTTCACCCTGCTGGTCATCGTCCTGCTGGCGGTGGACTTTGTCGCCCTGAAAGTGCAGGGCAGCCACAAGGTGAACGTGAAGGAGGCGGCGGCGTGGTCTGTGGTCTGGATACTCGTCTCGCTGGTGTTCTGCGGCGGCTTCTGGTGGTATTTAGACAGCGAGTTCGGGCGGGAACTTGCCAATAAAAAGGCTCTCGAATACCTTACCGGCTATCTGATTGAAAAATCATTGGCTGTGGACAACGTCTTTGTCTGGATCACGTTATTCGGCTTTTTCGCGGTGCCGCCCGCTTTCCAGAAACGGGTGCTGCTTTACGGCGTGCTGGGCGCGATTGTCATGCGGGCGGTGCTGATTTTCATCGGCGCGATGCTGCTGGCCAAGTTTCACTGGATACTCTATGTCTTCGGCCTCTTTCTTGTCCTGACTGGGGTGAAAATGCTGATCTTCTCCAGCCATGAGCCGGACTTGGAACAGAATCCGCTCCTGCGCTGGATGCGCCGCCATATCAAAATCACCAACAATTATCATGGCGAGCAGTTTTTCGTCTTCAAGAAAGGGGTGCGCCATGCCACGCCGATGTTTGTTGTCCTGATGCTGGTCGAGGCCACCGACCTGATCTTCGCGGTTGACTCCATCCCCGCCATCTTCGCTGTGACCAGCGACCCGTTCATAGTCTTCACTTCAAATATTTTCGCCATCCTAGGCTTGCGAGCTATGTACTTTCTCCTTGCCGACATGGCGGAACGCTTTCATCTGCTTAAATACGGCTTGGCCATCATCCTGATGTTTATCGGCGTGAAGATGCTCCTGCTCGACATCTACAAGATTCCGATTGGCATTGCGCTTGGTATTGTCGGCCTGATTTTAGCCGTATCCATCGTCGCCAGCTTTCTTACTTCACGCCGCAGCGAAACAAAATAAGGCCTGCTGCTTATTGCTTTTTCGCTGCTGTCAGGCTCCACGCGATGCCTGGCAGCAGATAAAGCAAGGCAAGCACTAAGACAATCCGGCGCGGATCAGCTCCTGCGTCCATAGCCGCGCCGGTGAGCCAGATGGAGCAGGTCAGCACAAGGGTGAGCATCGCCATTTCCGCCGAGAACACCCGGCCTCGGAAGCGGTCTTCGACGCGGCGGTGAATGAGGGTGGTGCTGAACACCCACTGCACCGAACCGCCCGCATGGCCGCAGCAGACCCAGACCGCCGCCCAGAGCATATTTGGTGCCTGACTGAACAGGACGTAGGCGGCAGCGGAAATAAAAAATGCCCCGGCAATCGCCTTCCGCATCGCTGTCGAGCCTTCGCCAAGCAGCTTCCAGGCGAGGATAGGGCCAATCGCTGCGCCCAAGCCGCGCATGGCGAAGAGTATGCCGCTGCCGCCGCCTTGGCCGCTGACCGCGAAGACCTGCTCGCCGAACACCGCCAGCATCACCAATATCCCGCCTGCCAGCGACCAGCCGCTTTTGACCAGCAGCAGCACGGCAATCTCCGGCTGGCTTCTGACATAAAAAAATCCCTCTTTCAGATCATCCCAGCCGGTGAGCCGTCCGATGGAAAAAGCGGCGGGCGGAGTGGTTCGTTTTCGATGCGGCAACAGCACGGTGGCCATGCTTGCTGCCGACAGGAGAAAACTGATGCTGTCGGCGAGGATTGCTGCCCGCCAGCCAAGATGCGCGGTGAAAAAACCGCCCAAGGCCGCGCCAAGGGCCAGCATTACAGACCACGACGCGCCAGACAGTCCGTTGGCAATGCCCAGCTCTTCCCGGCTGCACAGATTCGGCAGAGAAGCCTGCCGGGCCGGGTTGTAAAAAGTCCAGATTGCCTCTTGCGTGAAGGCGATCAAATAAATCAGCCAGATGTGCGATTTATCCCCGGCCAGCAAATAGCCCAGCACCAAAACAGCGCGGATCAGGTCGCAGCTGATCATGATGCCCTTGCGGCTGTAGCGGTCGGCAAGCACACCGGCTGCCGGGCCGAAAATGGCCGGTGATAGATGCTTGGCGATCAAAAACCAGCTCACCGCCTTGCCGGAGCCGGTGAGCTGACTGAGCAAAACGAAGATGGCGATATAGTTGAACCAGTCGCCGATCTGACTGACACTGCCGGAAAGCCAGTAGCGGCGGTAGTTCGCGTTATGCCGCAGCAGGCGCAGGTAGGAGGAAATCTGCCCGGCGGTGTAATGATTTTTTGTTTGCACGAGATGTTATTAGGAGTTACGCAGTTGCATAAAGATTGATTGGGTCAAGCGTATAAATCGGCTTCGTCAAATAAGCCCTGACATCAGCGCGGACAATAAAAATTTTAGCCTCGAACCAAGAGATTCATTTGACAATAAAGCAATAGACCTCTTGCATAAGTGCTGTCATGCTGATCTGACTGCAAGATTGCAGCAGGCAGCAATAAGATTGAACCTGAGACAGAACCTTTTTCTCCTGTTTCTGTATTTTCCTAGATTCTGAATATATGCTCACCCCTTATCCGCTGTTTTGAAAGATCAAAAATAGTATTAATAATTAGTATTAATAAAACTTCGTATATAAAATTTATCTTGTTTTTTTGCGCCTATATTATGATAGGCGCAATCAAGGCTGCCTCCAATACATGGTGGCTATATTTAATTAATCCTTTAAATGGATAAAATTATGGCACTGGTTGAAATTGAAGTTCTCGTTGTGATTGATACTAATTATATTTTCAAGAATTACCAAAATCCAAGTCGGGATGCTTCTAAGCCTACAGGTATTAACCATAGCAGTCAATACATGATCACCAACAGCCAGCGTGGGATTGTTAGTGGCCAAGGCACTGCTGATTTAAGCTTTAAGGCTAATGTTGGCGATATAGTTTCTTTCGTTGGCACTTCAATCGAAGCTAATTCTGATTCAGCGGTGATTATCTACGGTATCAACCACTGGAGCGGTGATAAAGTATTTAATCAGTTTGTTCCCAATCTGATTACCCGTAATCGTGCCGTCATGCCAAACAATACCACTCCAAACGGCCTGCCGGCAGTGCAGCAGCAAATCAATTTTGCTAGTTTTGATGCCAAGGTATCGAGATCTGGCAAGGAAAATTTCTATGTCAACATTGCGGTGTATAAACTGGCTGACGATGGCCAGGCACAGGATCTATACGGTTATTTCTACTGGGATCCAACAATTACAGTGCCAGCATGAGATAAATTCATAGCACTCTGCTTATCAGACGACCAAGGAGTGTTTGCTCCTTGGTCATTTTTTTAGATGGATACGATTTTCCAGATAATACTCAAAGGAGTTATAAAAAATGATTTGTCAATTTAATGCTCTTGTGATTATTGATACCGAAAAAATTATTGCAGCATACTTAGAGCCAGTTCAGGATGTAAAAAATCCTCCTGTCATCATTGATCCCTCATTTGCATTTATTTTATGTCCATCTGCAACATCAAACATCTCGACCGAACAGATTGATTTATATCTTAACGCTGATGGAGGTGATAATTTATCATTTCGTTGCACATCATTTTTTGGGAATTCTAATAATTCTGTCTTTTTTTATGACGATTACATAGAGAATAATAATCAAATTTTCGGTAAATTTATCTTGAATATTAATACTCTTTCAAGAGCGATTCAGCCTGATCCAAAACAGCAAGATGGGTTGCCGCCAATTCATGTTTGCGCAACTTTTTCCAACATAGAATCAAAAGTGTTAAGAAAGGGAAGCGAACAGGTTGATCTTATGTTTTCTCTCTATCAACTCGATGATGACGGTCAATCTCAATCCTTGTATGGCTATTTTGGCTTAAAACTACAGCTAACCGTGAGTTGAGCTTGGACGCAGCTCAACTCACGCCTGATATCCCCCCTTTTTTTACAGCAGCCCCTTCAGCCGCTTCATCGAGCAGAAGTCGCCGCACATGGTGCAAACGCCTTTGTCGGTCGGCTGGGAAGAGGCGCGGTAGGCCCGCGCTTTCTCCGGGTCAAGGGCAAGACTGAACTGGCCTTCCCAGTCCAAGCTGCCCCGCGCCGCGCTCATGGCATGATCTAAATCCGCCGCGCCGGGAATGCCTTTGGCCAAGTCGCCCGCATGGGCAGCGATTTTGGAGGCGATGATGCCTTCTTTCACGTCGTCCGCAGAAGGCAGGCGCAGGTGTTCCGCTGGCGTGACGTAGCAGAGGAAATCCGCCCCATGCATGGCTGCCAGCGCGCCGCCAATGGCCGAAGTGATGTGATCGTAGCCGGGCGCAATGTCCGTGACCAGCGGGCCGAGCACATAAAACGGCGCGTGGTGGCAGAGCTTCTTTTGCAGCTTCATGTTCATTTCCACCTCGTGCAGAGGAACATGGCCCGGCCCTTCGATCATCACCTGCACGTTGTGCGCCCAAGCCCGCTTGGTCAGCTCGCCGAGCGTGATCAGCTCTTCAATCTGCGGCGCGTCGGTGGAATCCTTGATCGCGCCAGGCCGCAGGCCGTCGCCTAAGCTGATGCAGACATCGTGCTGCTCGCATATCTCCAAAAGCCGGTCGAAGTGCTCGTAGAAGGGATTTTCCTTGCCGGTCTTGGCCATCCATTCATACAGAATTGCCCCGCCCCGGCTGACTATGCCGCAGAGGCGTTTGTTGAGGCGCAGGCTGCTGGCGCATTTCTGGTTCAAGCCCGCATGGATGGTGATGAAGTCAATCCCGTTCTCGGCATGAATGCGCACGGTCTCAAACCAGTCCTCCACCGTGATCTGCTCGGTGGGCTTGCCAGTGCGGGTGAGGGTGTCATAAATCGGCACCGTGCCGATCATCACCGGCACTTCCGCAACCAGCCGCTTGCGGAAGCCTTCGGTGTCGCCGGAGACGCTCAAATCCATGATCGCATCAGCCTTGTACTTGAGCGAGAGGCGGGCCTTGTTCATCTCGCTCTCGAACGAGCAGACATCCTTGGACACGCCGAGATTGACATTGATCTTGGTCTTCAAACCCTCGCCGACTCCCGCCGCCTTCAGGCAATGGTGATGCTTGTTGGCCGGGATGGCGATGCGTCCCTGCGCCACCCGCTCCAGCAGGAGCTGTTCAGAGATAATCTCATTGGCCAAGACCTCGCGCATCTGCGGGGTGATGATACCTTTGCGGGCCGCGTCCATCTGGGTGGTGTATGCTTGCGTCATGCCTGTGCTCCTGAAGTAGTGATGATAGCCTGAATCTCCCTGACCCGCTGCCCGATGTCCTCCGCGCCGATGATCTCCGTGACCAAGCAGACGGTCTTTGCGCCATGCGCGAGCACCTGCGGCAGGGTCTCCCGTTTGATGCCGCCGATGGCGACAAAGGGAATATGGACGTTTTTGGCAACATAGTCGAGATAATTCAGCCCAACGGGAGCGCAAACATCCTCTTTGGTCTGCGTGCTGAAGATCGGCCCCACGCCGATGTAGTCCGCGCCGTCGCGCACCGCCTGCTCGGCCTGCTCCGGGCTGTGGGTTGAGCAGCCGATGAGCAGCCCAGGCGCAATCCTGCGCAGCTCGCTCACCGGCAGATCATCCTGGCCCTGATGCACGCCATCCGCGCCAACCATCAGGGCAATCGCGGCATGATCATTGACAATGAACAACGCGCCCGCATCTGCGGTGATGCGGCGGATGGCCAAGCATTCCTCATAGATCGCCTTGATGCTCTTGTCCTTCAGCTTTTCCCGGTACTGAATGATCCGCACTCCGGCATCAGTCATCTGTTGGGCCACGTCCGCGTTGCTGCGGCCACGGGAGAATTTCTCGCCCAAGATGCCGTAGATGCCCGCAGGCAGCGGGCGGCGAAAGAGCGGCAGGAAACGCGGCTCCAGTTCATAAACCGTAAAGCGCAGCTGCTCCAGCCGCTTGCCCGCAGCGTATTCGCCCTGCGCCTTGAGAATTTCTTCCAGGACACGGGCCGCCTCCTGCACCCGCTTGCAGTTGGCCAGCACGGTGTCACGCAGACTGCCGCGCCGGTCGCCCGTGCTGTGCTGCGATGTGGCTTTGCCCACATCCTCCGCCGCGTTGCGGGCGGCAAGCAAACTGCTCTCACGGCCCTTGAAGAGGTCGCGCAGACTGTGGCGCAGGCCGCGCAGTTCCGCAGAAAGTTCCTGCCGGTCAAAGGCGAAGCGGGCAATGTCCTCAAGAACCCGCAGCCCTTCGGCAGCCCGGTTGATGTTCGCGTCAAGGAGTCTGTTCATGGCACAGAAAGAGAAAAAGATGGGAATTGTCGCTGCTGGTGTGGCTGCGGCAGTTACTCTTGCCAAAACTGAGATGGAAACATCAGGACAGGAAGGAAATTATAGGTCTCAAAGTAACGATTGCAGCATCCTTAACACCGCTACATATTTCGCGCTGACTGCCGCTTTTCGTTACTTTTTTAGTCGTTCACTAAAGCGATCAGGCTATAGAAGGAGGCACCTCGCCTCTACAGCACCGCCGCCACTGTATTGCTCGGCTCGCTCTCACCGGCTTTGTTGACCGCGATGACGCGATATTCCAACTCCTTGCTTCTTTGAGCAGCAGCGTCCGCCTTCATCCTGCGGACACAGCAGTGTCGTCATGGTTCTTATGAAGATTCTTCAGGAGAGCGGGAAGCTCAACGCCGGGCAGAAGTTTGGTCAACATGCCCATCAACCCATCCGCAGCAGTGCCGCTGCCCGCCACCAGGACATCTGGCACAATCTTGATGCTGCCGCGTTCAATAGCAGCGGCAATCAGCTCCACGATTTTGATCTGCTTGACAGCATTTTCGCCAAGGGCTTCCTGCTGTCTGGTGTACGCCTGGGCGGTCGCCTCGCCGATGGCGGCGATCTTGGATGCCTCGCCGTCGCCGATGGCTTTCAGCCGCTTGCCCTCGCCTGCGCCTTCCAGTGCCTTGGCCTCGGCTGTGCCTTCCGCAAGAGTGATCATCTCAGTCTTCTTCTGTGTGGCAACTTTCACCGCGATTTCTGAGGCGACCAGGACAGGCTGCTGATCAGCAGTGGCCCGCATCTTCTCCATCTCGGTGCGTTCCGTTTGCGACTTCTGCTCCATCTTGTACATCTCCTGCTGCTGCTCGGCGATGATCCGCTTGGTCTGCGTCTGCATCAGCTCTTCCGGCAGGCGGATCTGGCAGATCAGCACCGACACGCACTCCACATGATACTTTTCCAGATCAGCTCTGGCGCGAGTCTCCGCCTTCACTTGCTCTTCCGACCGGCTCTGAAGGAAGTTCATTGCCGAAGCTGTGGATGCCTGATTTCTGAAGGAGGAGTCAATCATCGGATGGATGACATGCTGGATCAGGTTGTCAATGGAGCCGACTTTGGCCACCATGTACGGGGCCTGATCAGGCCGGACACGGATGACGACCTTGACCGACACTTGGATCGGGAAGCCGTCTTTCGAGATGACGTTCAACTGGTCAAAGCGGGTCTCCTGCTGATCATCCCAGTCAATGGTGATGTTGGTCGTGTCAATGATATACACCATGAAGGCACGCCGGTTCAGATAATATCGGCCTGGCCCGGCAACCTCTTCCTGAATGCCCCGGAATCCTGTCGGCACCACATATTTCTCTTTGCCTTCCTCCTCCGACGCACCGATTTGGCTTGAGCCGAGACGCTGCTTCATCTCCTTTGTCGGCTCCTCGCCGACGTTTGACACCACGACTCCAACCTGACCGCGCTCGACCACCGCGACATCGTCGGTTTCCACGCTGAACATAAACGGGTTGATATAATAGGTGCCCGGCCGCAGGACATCCAGCTGCGGGCCGCGCTGTCCTTGCCGGGTCAGGAAGGCGGAACCATCCTGATAATCATTGTGGCCGGTTATCGGGGCGGCGACATATTCCCGTTCTGGCAGCGGAATGCCGTCCAAGGCCGTCACCAGCCCGACTTTGTTGGCTTCGATGACCACCGCAGGGGCAATCTGGACTTTGAAGAGGTTCAGATTGATGCGGTACGTGCCAGGCAGGAGGATGTCAATCTGCGGCCCCTTCTGGCCACCATTCTTCAGAAAGGCATCGCCGTTCTCGTAGTTCGAGTGACCGGGCACGCTCTGCGCCAGCAGTCGTCCTGTCGGGATCGGCGCGCCATCCTGAGCAGTGACCATCCCGACACTGCCCTTCTCAATCACGACAGCGGCGGACTTGGTGACTTTGAACAAATTTGGATGAATACGGTAAACACCTGGCGGCAGTATCTCTGTCTGCGGCCCTTTCTGGCCGCCGCTTTTAATGAAATTCTCGCCGGACTGGAAGGATTTGTGGCCGGGCATCACATCAGCAAAGATGCGCCCAGTGGGAATCGCCAGCCCGTCAGCAGATTCAACCAGGCCTATCTCTCCTTCGCCAATCTTAGTGGCCGTGCTTCTGGTGACTTTGAACAGATACGGATTGATGCGGTAGTTGCCCGGCGGAATGATTTCGATCTGCGGCCCTTTTTGGCCGCCGTTCTTGATGAATGCCTCGCCATCCTGAAAAGAGGAGTGGCCTTCCACCGCCCCGGCGAAAATTTTGCCTTCCGGGATCGGCGCGCCGTCCACTGACTCAACAATGCCTATTTCGAGGTCTTTAATTTCCGTGACATTCCCTTTGGTCAGTTTAAACAGGTACGGGTTGATCCGATATTTACCAGGAGGGAGCACCTCAATCTGCGGCCCTTTTTGGCCGCCGTTCTTGATGAATGCCTCGCCGTCCTGAAAAGAATTATGGCCAGGCACCACTGCGGCAAAAATGTTGCCGGTCGGAATAGATGTTCCATCGACTGATTCAATCAGACCAATTTCGTTTTCCAGTATTTCGGTGAAAACGCTTTTGGCCGCCTTGTAGATAAATGGAATCAGAAAATGCAGACCAGGACCAAGTGTCCGCGCTTGGATGCCGACTTCATCGCCCAGGGCCACAACCCGTCCCTGAGGCATCTTTCTGCCAAACCACCTTCGTTCAATCAAAGCAATTTCGTTGCCGCCAACAATAACGACGGACGCATACAACAGAATTGCCAATGGTACGAAAACAGCAAGGTAGCAAAAATGAACAATAATGAACTCTAGCAGAAACATATCTCCTCCTTTTTAAAGGATGCTAAACCGTAGTGGTTGGCAAGTCTGATTTTTCAAATCCAAAAACGTATGCGGCACCTTCGCCTCACAGCACCGCCGCCACTGTGTTGCTCGGCTCGCTCTCACCGGCTTTGTTGACCGCGATGACGCGATATTCCCATTCCTTGCCATGCGTCTGGTTATTGAGCGTGATTTCAATGTCAACCGCCATGCCAGCCAGTTTCCACGCCCCGCCTTCGCTCAAATCGCGGCGTTCGATCTTGTAGGAAGCTGCTGCGCCGCCGTCAGCAGGCTGCTTCCAATCCAGCGTCAGCCAGCCCGCGCCTTGCCGCAGCACTTCCAGCAGCCGTGGCTGGCCGGGAACTTCCAGCGCGTGCGGCGCAGACCTGCCGCCCCAGCCAAGTTCCGACAATTTGGCATCATCGCCCTGCACCGTGTCTTCGGCGTAATGGAGCACGGTTTTCATGTCGGTAATCAGCGCGTCAAAGTCGGTCTGCTTGGTGTCGGTGGCCTGCTTTGCCGCAGCCTGCGCCCTGACCTGCGCATCGCTGGAATTGGCTGCCGTGTCCAGCCGAGCCTGCAAAGCGGCAGAGGAGACCGGCGGTGAAGGAAAGTTCGGATTGTTTGCAAGCCCGCTGATGATGTTTTGCGCCAATGCTCTGATTTCAGACTCTGTTTTCGGAAAACGCATGATGTTTCCTCCTTGTCTGTGAGACAGTGTGGTTTTGTCTGGCGCGGTTGAGCTGCGCTTTGTGCAGATTTTACTGAATGAATACGCCGTTTCCCCTGCCTTAAAGCACGCCGGAAACGGCCTGATGCACACTGGAATTGCCTTAATTCCAATTTAAATCAGGCCATTTTCGATTGGAATCGGCTCGATTCCTGTTGAAATTGGGTCAAAGTCAATCGGAATTGCCCTGATTCAAATTGACTTTGGGCTGTTTTCGGTTGAAATCGCCTTGATTCTTATTGGAAACGGGGCAATTCCAATTGAAATCGTGTCAATGTCAATCGAAAACATGGTGATTCCAATTGACTTTTTGGCGATGCAAGCATTAAAAAATCTGTCGCTGGCCTTATTCGCCCTCGTTTCGTACTTAATCATAAAATCGTTATCCAAGATGGATCAAACTTGATCGACAGTAACACTTCATCGCGGTCAAGCAACGGAGGTTCTTGTATTCTGACTGCCAGCCGTTCTTCAGGAACATTTTCAATAATGGTGAACTGAGAGCCATGCGGCTGCCACGTGAAAAGATGCCGCTCATCCGCCTTGGCATAGCCTTCAAGATTGTTGCGTTCATTCCATTGCCACCAATACTGATCAGCAGGATACATGATGGTGTCAAACTCAAAGGCGGCAAGTTCAAGCAGATCATTAGACTTGATCAGCACCACTGTGCGGACATGCCGATACAGCTTGCGGACTCCAGCAACCCGTTCATTCCAGATTGCTAAAATTTTCTCGCCAAGCTCATTCGGTTCGCATCTGCTTATTTCTTTGTCGCCAAAGGAATACACAGGCGAGTTGCGTCCTGAAATGAGACGGACTTTGGCGACCGTGGATGGCTTGGGATTCTTGACGGTTTTGGCACCCCAAGCAGTCTGCTCCAACACGACATCATCAAGTCCGACATTGGAAGGTTTCCATTCCGCCCCAATCAAGCGTGCAAAAATCTCTTCCCAGTCTTGTCCTTCAAGCCGAGCATCCTTTCCCCTGCTGGCAAGCAGATAGATTACCTCACGGCCTAAATTGACTGCAAAATGCTCAGGAAATTTGTTAAGCGGATACGGCGGCTGGTATTTCTCCACCGTCCGCAGCTTTGGCGATTGCATTGTATTTTCTTTTTTCTGCAAACAAATTGAGCTGACGGATAGTTGTTTCCTGTGAATTCAAAGAAACCCAGCCGCAAGCCTCAAGCACATTCCTGATCACCGCTTTGGCAACAGGCACCGGCAGGCTGTTTCCTGCCTGTTTTCTGGCTTGGGCATAGCTGGATATGATCTTGAATTCTTCTGAAAACCCTTGCAGCCGGAACATTTCTCTGGCTGTCAGCCGCCGCTCTCCATTGACTAAAAGATAATTATAAGAAGCTCCTGCCCGCAAGGCGCAGGAAAAAGGATATGCGCTGATATTGCCGGATTTGTTTTCATGCCAGATAGTCGGCTCGGCTGAAGGCTGCTTTCGGCTCAACCGCTTCTTTCTGATATGCTCCGAGGCGAAATATTCTTCAGGCACCTCGTGTTCAAGAATATCCTTGAGCGGTCGCATGGGCATCTTGGCAGCAGGCCACTGAAACGGGCAAGATTTGCGGAAACCGACAAGAAAGATGCGCTCTCTTTTCTGCGGCAAGCCGAAATCCAGCGCATTGAGAATCTTGTATCCGGCATGATAGCCCAGTTCACGCAAGATTTCCAAGATTGTCCGCAAGGTTTCTCCCTTGTTGTGCCCGGCCAGCAATTTTACATTCTCAAGAACAAAGACAGAGGGTTTCTTTGCGTCGAGGATTCTTGCAATCTCAAAAAAAAGCGTGCCTCTGGCATCTTGAAATCCTTTTCGCTGACCGATGATGCTGAAAGGCTGGCAAGGGAAACCCGCCAGAAGAATATCATGTTCTGGAATAGATGCCGCCGGAATTGCCGTGATGTCGCCCTGCGGTAGTTCACCGAAATTTGCCTGATAGACCCGCTGGCATTCCTTGTCGATTTCGCTGCTGAAAACACATTCGGCAGCAAGGCCAAACTCTGCCGCAGCATGGCACATGGCATAGCGGAAACCGCCGACTCCGGCAAACAGGTCAATGTATCTGATCACGCTTCCGCTCTTCTCCAAGGTGCAAAAGTTTAGTTGGCTTCACCTCAGCTTCAGCGTCGCCAAAGCCATCAAACCAAGAATAATCGAGATGATCCAGAAACGCACCACCACTTTCGGCTCTGTCCAGCCCTTTTTCTCAAAATGATGGTGAAACGGTGACATGAGGAAAATGCGTTTGCCGCCGCTGGCCTTGAAATAGCCGACCTGAATGATCACCGACAGGGCTTCCATGACAAAAATTCCGCCGACAATGGCGAGCAAGATTTCCTGCTTGATGATGATCGCCACTGCACCCAACGCGCCGCCTAATGCTAAGGAGCCGACATCGCCCATGAAAACCTGCGCTGGATAGGCATTGTACCAAAGAAAGCCGAGACATGCTCCGGCCAAGGCTGCGCAGAATACCGCCACTTCCTCCGCACCTGCAACATGCGTGATTTGCAGATAATGCGCCATGCCCGCGTTGCCGACCGCGTAGGCGAAAATCAGATACACTGACGAGGCGATCATCACTGGCCCGGCGGCAAGGCCGTCCAGCCCATCGGTGAGATTGACTGCGTTTGACGCGCCGACGATCACTGCCACGGCAAAAGGGATATACCACCAGCCGAGATCAGGCTGCACGCCCTTGAGGAAGGGCAGGCTGATGCTGCCATCATAAGCCGGATGCAGGTGCAGGTACAGCCCGACTAGCAGGCCGCCGAGGATTTGCAGGATCAGCTTGCCCCGCGCCGACAGCCCTTTGCTGCTGCTTTTCGTCACTTTTTTCCAATCGTCCACCGAGCCGATCAGGCCGTAGAACAGGGTCAAGCCGAGACAGACCCAGACCAAGCCGTTGCGCAAATTCGCCCAAAGCAGCGTTGCCGCCGCGATGGCGACCAGCATCAGCAGGCCGCCCATTGTCGGCACACCGCGCTTGCTGAAATGACTTTCCGGGCCGTCGTCGCGCACCACTTGGCCAATGCGCTGACTTTTCAGCCAGCGGATGAAGGCTGGTTCAAAGAGGAACAGAATAAGAAAGGCGGTGAGCGCGCTGCCGATAGAACGGAAGGTCACATAGCGGAACACATTGAGCGCGCTGAAATATTCGTGCAGCGGGAAGATCAGATTGTAGAACATCAGCAAGCTCCCTCGTTCAGCTTGGCCTGCACGGCCTCCAGCGCCTTTTCCATCCGCATCCCACGCGAGCCTTTAAGCAGGAGCCAGTCGCCCGCTTTGATATGGTTTTTGTCAATTTCATCCAGCAGCCAGGCGGCCATTGCGCCGGTGTCGGCAAAAAGATGAATCCGCTCTGCGGCCATGCCTGCCTGCCGCGCTCCTTGCGCAACATATTCAGCAAAATTGCCGACAACAGCCAGCGCATCGTAAGCAAGTTCCGCAGCCTCGCGGCCAATTTTCTCATGCGCCTCGATTGAAGATGCGCCCAATTCCAGCATGTCGCCGAGCAAAGCAATATGCTGACAATCTTTGCCAAAACTGAGCAGAGTTTTCAAAGCCGCAGACATTGAGCCGGGATTGGCGTTGTAGCAGTCGTTGAGCACCTGCACGCCGTTTGACAGCGTGACAATTTGCATCCGCTTGTCCGTCACGCCCTGCTGCGCGGCCAGAGCGGCGGCGATGGTTTCCGGCGCAATGCCCGCCGCATGGGCGACCGTAGCCGCAGCGCAGCAGTTGCTGACGCTGTGCAGGCCGGGCAGGGAAATCGTTATTTCCTGCTCCCAGCCGCTGATGCGCAGGGTGAAGCGCATTCCTTTTTCACCGAGATCAGCAATGCTCACCGCGTTGACCTCCGGCTTGCAGCCAAGTCCTTCCGGCGTGACAGCAAAGCCGATGATCCGTGCTGAATTCGTCGGCAGTTTGCGCACCTGCGGATTATCCATATTCACCACGCTGACCGTGTCTGGCCGCATTCCGGCGAACAGCTCGCCCTTCGCCTTGGCCACACCTTCAATGCTGCCCAAGCCTTCCAAATGCGCAGCCTGCACGTTGGTGATGCAGGCGATGTCCGGCTGCGCGGAGGCAACAAGGCGGGCAATTTCGCCGGGATGATTCATGCCCATTTCCAGAACTGCCGCCCGATGGCCTGCTTCCACCGGCAGGAGCGAGAGCGGCATTCCGACCAGATTGTTGAAATTGCCCTGTGTTTTCAAAACCGGGTTGATGCCCGTCTTCACCTCAGCAAAATGGCGGCTGAAAATTGCCGCAACCAGCTCCTTGACCGTGGTTTTGCCGCAGCTGCCGGTAATCGCGGCCACAGTCAGGTTTTTTCCCAGCAGCCTGCGGCGATATGCGGCCAAATTAAGCAGGGCTTGCAGCGTGTCCGCAACCTGCACAAGCAGCACGTCGGCAGGAACCGGCACCTGCACTTCCCGATGAACAATAACCGCAGCGGCTCCGGCCTTGACCGCTGTCTGCACATAATCGTGGCCGTCGAATTTCTCCCCGGCTAAAGCGACAAAAATATCGCCTGGCTGCAAGCTGCGGGTGTCTGTGGAAATATTTCCAAACATCGCAGGGGCAGGCCCCTGTGCCGTGCCGCCCGTCGCCGCCAGCAAATGCCGCAGATTCCAGCGCAGCAGCCCGTTGACCGCCTCAATCCGGTCATCAAAGAAATGCCGCTCCGCGCCGATGATCTGATAATCCTCATGGCCTTTGCCTGCCAGCAGAACGATGTCTTCCGGCCCGGCTGAAGCGCAGGCCGTCTGCACGGCAGTTCGGCGGTCAGTTATGCAGGCAAAACACCCGACAAACAGCTCCTCTGGCGCAACTTCGACCAAACCAGCAGCCCGGCAGCCTGCCGCCACCTCGCTGATGATCGTCTCCGGCTTTTCCGAGCGGGGATTGTCCGAAGTGACTATAGTCAAATCAGCATATTGCGCCGCAATCGCGCCCATTTGAGGCCGCTTGCCTTTGTCGCGGTCGCCGCCGCAGCCGAAGACGCAGATCAGCCGCCCGGCAGCCAAGGGACGCAGCGTTTGCAGCACATTTTCAAGGGCATCCGGGCTATGGGCGTAATCCACTAAAACCACCGGCTGCTGTTCCTCAGGCAAACCGGGCAGACGCACCCGCTCCAAGCGGCCCGGCACCTGCCTCTCCTCTGATAAACCAGAAATAATTTGTTCTGACTCCAAGCCCAAAGCCAGCCCGGCTCCGGCTGCGGCGAGAATATTCAGCACATTGTGCCGTCCGGTCAGACGGGAGCTGAAAGGAAACGCCTTGCCGTTCAAGCTGAGAGTGCAGGAAAAGCCCCGGATATTCTGCTGCAAATCAGCGGCGGAAACCGTGCAATCGGCATCAAGACCGCAGGTGAATTGCGGCAGCGCAGGCAGCTCCGCCGCCAATTCCCGGCATAGCTGCTGGCTCCAGTCGGAATCGGCGACAATCACCGCCTTGCCGTTCTCTTTAAGATAACGGATGAAGAGCAGCTTCTTTGCGGCAAAATAGGCCTCCATCGTGCCGTGAAAATCGAGGTGGTCGCGGGTCAGATTGGTGAAGAGGCCGAGATCGAAACGCAGCCCGGCCAGCCGTTCCTGCTGAAGGGCGTGCGAGGAGGTCTCCATCACAACATGCGTCACGCCTGCGTCGGCCATTGCCCGCAGCGTGGCTTGCAGCTCGACCGGGCCGGGCGTGGTCAGCTTGGCAGGTTCGGCAATCAGCTTGCCAGAAGAATCCGGCCAGCGGCTGTTCACTGTGCCAATCACCCCGACACGGCAGCCCGCCGCTTGCAGCATTTGCTCAATCAGCCAGGAAATCGTGGTTTTGCCGTTGGTGCCGGTCAGGCCAATCAAGGTCATGTTCCGTGCCGGAAAATCATGCAGCGCGGCGGCTAACCAGCCCAAGGCGGCATGGCTGTCGCTGACCTGCACCACTGCCGCGCCGTCTATCTGGCCGGGATCGTCCTCGACCACCACGCAGCGGCAGCCTTGAGCAATCACCTGCTGAATGAATGTGTGGCCATCCGCCTTGCCGCCTTTGACCGCGACAAAGAGGCAACCCGATCTGGCCTCACGGGAATCAGGGGTGATTTTGCTGATCTTGCTATTCGCTGTTCCGTGCAGGATTTTTGCGTTGAGTTCGGGCGGCAGGCAATGCAGCAGCAGATGCAGTTCGATAGTCATTTTTCTTTAAAAAGCGGCTCTAAGCGCAGCTCGCAAGTGTCAATTTTGGTCAATGATGTTTTCGCCGCCGGTTTCTGGGCGACAACTCGTCCGCTGCCTTTGATCTGCACCCGCAGCTTGTGCGGATTGAGGCGGCGCAGGGCTTGGCGCAGGCTGAGGCCAACTACGTCAGGCATAACTTGCGGAGCCTGCTCGTATTCTTTTTCTTCCGCAGCAGGCCGGTTCAGGCGGCGGCTGAGAAGAAAACGGCGCAAATTCGCCTCATTCCGGGCGGTCGGAGGCTCTTTCAAGGTTGCTGTGCTGTCGCCAGCAAATTTGGCAAGAACCGGCAGCAGATTGCGGCCCAGTTCAGCTAATTTATTTGGATCGTGAAAAAGCGTGAAATCAGCAGGCTGCGGATATAGCGCGCCATAATCAGCAGCCAGAACCAGCAGCAGGTTTGGCTTGCTCTGCGGCGCGGCAGCGATCAGCACAGCCTGAAGATGCTGCTCCCGCAAGCCGTTTTTCTCGGCAGCGGCAGCCACGCTGTTGGTGTACAGAAAGCCCTCGCTGCTGGCCCAGAAGGAATCATGCAGCAGGCTGCGGCGCAGCTGCACGCCAGCAGTGGGAGAAACGAGCCGCTGCGCCGGACTGGCATCAGCTTGGCGGCTGAAAAACTGCCGCCGGTCAGGATCATGCACCGCTTCAAGAAACCACGGTGTGAGCCGTTTGCCGCCGTTGAGCAGCGCAGCCGCGCCGACAGCGATATCTGCCGCACTCAAGCGACCATTGCGGAGCAAACCGTTTTCCGCCGCCGGATGTTTTGGGTCAAGCGGGAGCAGTTCCGGCACTGGCTGATCAAAACCAAATTTCTGCCAGATGGCATCCCAGTCTTCTTGCGTGAACTCAGAGGGAATTCTGACTGCCGCAGGCAGCAGGTCGCCGCCCAGTTCTGCGTTGCCCGCTGCGGCTGCTTCGGCCAGCAAAGGCCGCAGCAGTTCAGGAAAAAATTCCGCCGAAAAGAACGGCCCATCCTCTTTCGGCAAAACAGCCTGCGCCCCGGTCTGCCAGAAATAGTTGGGATCAAAGCCGGGCTGCCGCACCGCAGCCAGCAGGCGGCCTGTCTCTACATCAAGCACCAAGGCCGCGCCTGCCGCTGCGCCGTTCTGCCGCCGCCAGTCACTCAGCCCTTCTTCAAGCCGTTTTTGCAGTTTGAGATCAAGGCTCAACACCAAATCAGCGGCCTGCGGTCCCAAATGCGTCTGCCCGGCAAAATCAATTTCTTGAGCCTCGGCAGGCCGGAACGCGCCCGGCTGGAGCAGGCTGTCGTAGAGTGCCTCCGTGCCGCTCAACCCATTTTCCTCATTGACAAAACCGAGCAAACGCCCTGCTGCTGCATGACCGGGATAATAGCGGGCCTCGACCGGCTTGCACGACACTCCCGGCAAGGCAAGCGTTTCGACAGCCTTGGCTTGCTCTGCATCTAAGCCGACGGTCAGCTCCACCATCTGTTCTCTGCTGGACAGCCGCCGGAACAGCTCTTCCGCATCCGCTCCTGCGGCAGAAGCGAGCCGCGCCGCTGCCTCTTGCAAGTCGGTCAGCTCTGCCGGATGCGCCTGAAGGGAGTACAGACGGTAGGAAACCGCCAGCTCCTCCAAGTTCCGATCATAAATGGTGCCGCGCAGGGGAGCTGACGCTGCGGGCGGAGCAGCAGGCGGCGGCGAGTTAGGTTGCTCCGCCTCCTCTTTGAAAAATTTATTGATTGCCCAGCCTGTTCCCGCAGGTGAAACAACAAAGAAGCGCAGCAGCCCTGCAGTGACCGCCAGCAAAAGCAGAGCCAGCAGCAGGCAAAAGCGATGCCACCGCCGTTGCCGGGCTTCGTTCTGCTGCTGCGCAGTCCGGCTGACTGCTGGCTTGCTGACAGGAGAGGCAGGCGCACGCATGGCGGGTTCAGTACAACTGGTGTTCCTGCTCTTTGGTCGGCAGTTGCAGGCCGAGACGGACCGCTGCTGCCGCAACAACACGCGGTTTGGAGGTCAGCTCGTCACGCTTGGCGGTCAGACTGGCATGATCGCGGCGGACTTCAGCATTGACCGCTGTCAGACGTTCCAGCTCCGCTGTTTCCTGGCGGATGCGCCAATGCAGCAGCAGGCTGATCAGCAGAGTCGCCAAAGCAATGGCAGCCAGCAGCCGCGCCAGCAAGCGGAAAAATTCCGCAGAAATTTCCTCTCTGCCGTTGCTGGAACGGGTGGGGGGACTGGCAATGCGAATCCGCACCTCCTGCCTGATATTGTGTCCTTTTTTGCCTACGGCCAGCATCAGCTTGTTTCTCAGATTTTTTCCGCCACGCGCAGCTTGGCGCTGCGGCTGCGGGGATTGGCGCATAATTCCGCCGCAGCGGGCAGCACAGGCTTTTTGGTCAGCACCCGCAGAGCCGGATTGCCAACAAAAGCCTGTTTGACCATCCGGTCTTCCAGCGAATGAAAGGTGATGACACAAAATCTGCCGCCGGGCGCAAGCAGCGATGGCACATCTGCCAGCACTTTGGCGAGATTGTCCAGCTCCCGGTTGACGGCGATGCGCAGGGCCTGAAACACCTTGGTGGCCGGATGAATTTTTTTTGGCTGATACTGGCCGGGAACAGCATGGCGGACGATTTCAGCGAGCTGGCGCGTGGTTGCCAAGGGCTGAACAATGCGGGCTTCGGCAATGAAACGAGCGATGCGGCGGGCCTGCCGCTCCTCGCCGTAGTGATAAAAAATATCTGCCAGCTCGTCTGGACTCAGGCTGTTGAGCAGCTCCGCCGCAGTTGCGGGCAGATCGCGGCTCATGCGCATGTCGAGCGGGCCGTCAGCCATGAAGCTGAAGCCCCGCGCCGCGCTGTCAAATTGGAGCGACGATGCGCCCAAATCCAAGAGGATGCCGTCCAGCAAGCCGGTGCCGCGTGCCAAGCATTCGGCCCGCAGCGCGGCATACGAAGTGGGAACCAGACTGAAGCGGCTGCCGAAGCCCGCCAGCCGTTCCTGCGCCAGCGCGGCAGCCTGGCTGTCCCATTCAAAACCGAACACGCGCCCGTCCGGGCTGGACTGACGCAGTATCAGCTCCGTATGGCCGCCAAGGCCAAGGGTGCCGTCCGCATACACGCCGCCGGAACGTGGCCGCAGCCAGTCCAGCGTCTCTTGCGGCAGAACAGAGATATGCAGCGTTGCATTTGCCATCCGCCCTTTTTATACCACCGGGCGGCTTCCGTCAAGGACAAGCGGGCGGCGGCTCGTCCAAGAGCGCGCTGAAATCCTCGGTGCTGGCGAAACTGTGCTCCGGGCCGGGAAACGCGCCTGCGGCCACCTCGCTGATGTAGGCTTGTGCCGCTTTTTTCATTTCCGGGGCAAGATTGACGTATTGCTTGACAAAACTGGGAACGAACTTGTCGAACAGGCCGAGCATGTCGTTGGTGACGATCACCTGTCCGTCGCAGTGCGGCCCTGCGCCGATGCCGATGGTCGGCACCGCGACCGCACGGGTGATGATTGCCGCCAGACTCGCTGGCACCGCTTCCAGCACGATGCCGAACACGCCCGCCGCCGCCAAGGCTTTGGCATCAGCTAGCAGCTTGCGCGCCGCCGCCATGTCTTTGCCCTGCACCTTGAAGCCGCCAAGCTGGCTGGCAGTCTGCGGCGTGAGGCCGATATGGCCCATCACCGGCACTCCAGCCCGCACCAAAGCGCGAACCGCTGCGCAAACTTCTTCGCCGCCTTCCAATTTGACCGCTGCGCAGCCCGCCTCCTTGAGAAACCGGATGCCGTTGGCCACAGCCTGTTCTGGGCTGACCTGATACGAGCCAAAGGGCATGTCGCCGATCACCAGAGCGCGAGCCGTGCCCCGGCTGACCGCGCCAGCATGATGCAGCATCTGCTCCATCGTCACCGGCACAGTGGAATCATAGCCCAGCACCACCATGCCCAGTGAGTCGCCGACCAGCAGCGAATCCGCGCCGACGCTGTCTAACAGCCGGGCTGTTGAGGCATCATAGGCGGTGAGCATGGCAATTTTTCGCCTGCCCTTCATCTCGCGGAAGTCTTTGACGGTTATTCTGCTCATCTGTAGAATTTTGTCAATTACTTTTTTTCTTGAATGATAAATCCTGAAGCAAGATCGCCAGCCCGTCTTAAGCTCAGATTTTCATTAAAGTATGGTGTGCAAGGAAGCGGAGCATCAAAGCATTGATCTTTCCCCTGCAATGGCGTATAAACACGAAGTCCGTGCTTTGTAATCTTTTCTACGAGCTGCGGTTGCTCATCTTTTTGCCAGCCATCTAATGAAACATTAGAAATAACCCGCTGATTTTTATGGACATAAAATAACAAACAAAAACATTCAAGGGTAAAGAACATGCCTGCAGCATATATAGCTGTTTGTCTGTTTGCTATTTGTTTAATCTTAAAGAGCAGAACTAAGGTCGCTGAAACTGGCAGCAACATGAAAACTGCATTGGCAAATCTTGGATCAGGCGCGGTAAAAAACCAGAAAAGCAATCCGGCAAATAACGGAAAAATAATTATCCACTCTATAAAAAATATTTTTCTTTTTTTAAACCACAAAATGGGGGTTAACAACAATACATCTATTAAAACAATGGTTACAAACATATACAAAGGAATAACTACATCAAAATAATAGTTCTGAATAATATTGTTCATCCAAGGATACAACCAGTTCCAGTTTCCTAAAACATTTTTCCAATGTGTTCCTGGTTGCCGCGCCCAGCTATAAACCCAGTTCTCTAAATCAACAACAGATTCAACAGGAAGAGACCAGCTAAGTTTCACATGACAGAGTGTTGAAGGATAAAAAGGATATCCAGATATTATTACACCATTCAAAAACCAAGCAATAACAATTACTATAGGATAGTAAATATATTTTATATGATATCGAGCATGAATCTGATTCAAAAAAATCATTATAATTATAATTAGTGCTGTGCAAGAAAATATTAAATTGCTTAATTTTATAGTTACTAACGTTGTTGCTAAAATAATAAAAGTTAAATTCTTAACTGGATAATTCGTGTTTCTGACAAGCGAATCATGTAATATACTGATAAATAACAGAAAAATAACAAGCTGAATAACGCTTGAGGCGAGGTCTGGCGACGGCGAATCAACTCCACTCGAAAATAAGGTAAAAAAAATTAAAATTGGAAGTAGAAACAACGATGTAGTCTTGTCTTGATAAGACAGATAATGATTATCTGTATTTTTAATTGTTGAAATAAATATTTCAAAAAATGTTAAAAATGCAAAAACAAGAATAGAGCTGTTGGCAATCGCTCTTCCTTGTCCAAATATAGGATATAGATTAAGAACAGCTACATATGTGAAAAAAGATTGATTAAACGCAAGCCTTCCATGTAAATTCCCTAATCCAGGAACTATCGGAAATGTATTTATCCATCTTATATAATTATAGTGATATAAATTTGAATCATAAATAGAAGTTTTTAGCATCGAGCGCGATGCAATCCAGACAGAAATTATAAGGAGAATAATAGCAAAAAATACGAAATATATTTTGTTGATATAAGTAAATATATTGTCTTTCTGATGTTTAATAGAAAAGAAAAATGATGCTATGCCGATAATTAAAATCGGGAGAACTGAAAAAATATTTACAGGAGCAAAAAAATGTATTAAATTAAATAAAAATAGAGAAATTGCAAATCCAAGCCAAATATAAAAAGTTGACAAAGACTGAATTTGATCTTTTTTGGTTATTCCAATCGCTTTAACAGAAGCTATTCCTATGCCGTAGAATGCAACCGCGAGCACAAAATAAAAAAACAAAGTGAATGACACAGATAAAACATGATTTATAGTCATATTTTCCTCATGTTGAATGCTAAAAAATTGAGCAGCCTAAGAAGGATTTTCGCATCAAGTGTTCACGGGATGCGGGTTGCGCGTTCAGGGGCGACAGCTTTGGCTTATCTTGCCATGTATTCCGAGAAAAAGGCAAGAAAATTCTTCATTGAAGCAATTTGGCAGACTGAATACTATGCGCAGAAACCCTAATGAACCGTATATACAGACTGTTATGAACTTTCCAGTATGTTAGTGATAAATTACACGTCATGAAAAATAGCAATGATGCTAACAAAGACAAATGAATCTTGTCTTTAACAAGACAAGATTTTTATCTCATGAGGATGTTAGATACATTCATGACTATGCTATCATATTAGCATATATAATAAGTATATTCTACATACTATAGAATATATCCTTCTCAATCAAAGATTGAGAAGGATTGGTGGTAAAAATACCACACTTTTCTCCATTTTTTATCTGCATTCCTCGCAAAAATAAATATAATGCCCCACCGAAATGCTGCTCATAACTATAGTTTTGGATTTTTCCAGCAAGAAAACGGTGCAATGCAACGGTGTAGATCAGATATTGCAGGTCATAGCGGTGCTCGTTCATGGCATCTTGCAACCTGTCTAATCTGTAGTCTGCTGCTTGGTTGCCGAGATGATTTGACTTGTAATCAGCAAGATAATATTTACCTTGCCACTGAAAGACGAGGTCTATAAAACCGGTCATCAGTCCCTGCAAGATGCCGTTGTTCTCCGGCAGCGGCGCATGACCGAAGTCCCGCAGCACGCGATTAAAGCGGTCTATGCGCAGAGATTCAAGCGGAAAATAAAAGGCCAGCTCGTTAAGCCGCTCGCCCTCTTGCAGGCAGGAGAGCGAAAAGCCCGGCAGCAGCTCGGCGCGAAGCACATTCTGCATCCACGCGCCGACCACTGGCAACCACGAAGCAGCAAATCCGGCCCGCGCCAGCTCGGTGGCAATCACCGCTTCGTGGCCGCTGGCATCGTTGAAGCTGATCTGCTCCAAAATGGCGTGCAGGCAGACACCAGCCGCCGCCCCTTTGGGAAAGCTGAACACATCCAGCCGTTCTGCCTCGTTTTTTTTCGCAAAATCCGCCAACTCATCATGATCCGGCTGCTCAGTTCTGTCCTCCTTGCGGAAGGCCAAGCTGGAGTAGCTGACAATGCGCCAGTCTGTGTCTATTCTGCCCCGAAACTGAGCCGCCTTCAGCGCAACCGCCTGCTCCGCTGCCCGCAGCGCAGGCGGAGCAGGAAATTTCGGCGGGCAGGGCTTCGCTGTCAGCACCTCAGCCAACTTGGCCAAATCAACAGCAATCTGTGTAGCTGAAAGCGGTTCAGACTGATGCAGCAGTCGGCAGAGCGCGCTTTCCTCCATTTTTTTGATCCAGCCCCAGCAAAAAAAGCAGCCATGCACCGCCCGCGTCAGGGCCACATAGAGCAGACGCAGGTCTTCGGCCAGCCGTTCCGCATCGGCCAGCCGCAAATGCTCCTCGTTGCCGGAGCCAAGATCAAGGCAGAGACGGCCTTGCCGATGAAAGGTCAGCGGCCCGTCCGGCATGACAGATCGGCTGCTCCATAAGAACGGCAGAAAAATCAGCGGATATTCCATACCCTTGGCTTTATGGATGGTGACGATTTTGACTAAATTTTCGTCGCTTTCCAAACGAAGCTGCTGATTTTCTGACTGACCGTCCGCGCTGTGCATCTGGTCGTTGAACCAGCGCAAGAGCGCATCCGGGGCAGGTCGCTGCTTGGCTGCCTCTTGCAGCAGTTCCGCAAGATGGAGGAAATTGGTCAGCCTCCGCTCGCCAGACGGCATGGCGCAGAGACGGCTGACCGTCCGCTGCTCGCTGAGGAGCTGCTGAAACATGGCGAGCACGCCCTGCTGCTGCCAGAGATCGCGATAACGGCTCATCGCGGCCAGGCTTTGTTCCCGCGCCGCATCGTCGTCACGGAGCTGGTCGAGCTGCTCTGCTGTCCAGCCAAAGAGATCACCAGCCAGCACCGTGCGCAGCAGGCCGCTGTCCGACAGATCGCTGAGACTGCTGAGGAGAAGCAGGAATTGCCGGGCCTCTTTGGCTGCAAAGACCGAATCGTTGTCCCCGGAAACACTGGCGATACCGAGCGCGTTCAACTCGCGGCGCACCTGTTCTGCCTCCGCATGAGTGCGCACCAGCACGGCGATGTCACCGGAAACCAAGGGCTGTCCGCCGATGCTGGCCCGGCCAGTCTGCCCGGTTGCCAGCAGCAGAGCGATTTCATGCGCACAAAAACGGGCGGCCTGCTCTCCGGCCAATTCTTTGCTCAAAGGCTTGCCTGCTTCTTTTTCTGGCAAAAACAGGCAGGTCAGCGGCGGCGGCGTGCTGCCGTCACGGAGAAAAGCGGCTGTTTTTCCTGCGGCGGCAACATGGGGAAAACTGATTTCCGGGAAAAGAAACGGAGCCTCGCCGCTGAAAAGCCGCTCCACCGCCGTGACCATCGCCGCGCTGGAGCGATGATTTGTGGTCATAGTCAGGCGGCACCGCTCGTGCGTGTCCCGCCGCGCTTGCAGATAGGTGAAAATGTCCGCGCCCCGGAAGCTGTAGATAGCCTGCTTGGGATCGCCGATCAGAAAAAGACCAGCCTTCTCATCTTCTTGCCACCTTTTTTTCGCCACCGCATCAAGTGCCTTTGCTGCTTCATGGACTGCCTTGAAGATGCGGTACTGGAGCGGGTCTGTGTCCTGAAATTCATCCACCAAGATGACCGGGAAGCGTCTGGCGATGCGCCGGGCCAGCTCGCCGCCTTCCGGCCCATGCAGGCTTTTATCCAACCAGACCGGCAGGTCATAAAAATAAAACTGGTTCTGCTCCTGCTTGCGCCGGGACAGCTCGCTGCGCAGCCACGCCCGCGCCTCAAGGAGAATTGCCGCCTTCTTCGCAACCGCCGCCCGGCCATGCGCCTGCCAGAATTGCTCGAAGAGATTGAAGAAGGGATGCTCCGGCGGCTCGCCCTTGCCTTTTTTCAGCAGCGAGCTGTCAATCTTGCTGGCGGTGAACAGTGCCAACTTATCAGGCAGCAGCCAAGGCGGTTCCGCAGATTCGGCCAAGCTGTCCATCTGCGTCAAGGCAGGTTCAAGCCGCTCCAAACCGTAGCCCTCGCTGTTGCTCCGCGACAGCCGCTTGTTGTCCCGCAACAGCGCGGCAATGCTTTCCCGCTGCTGCCGCCACTGCTGCGTCACTTCAGCAAAAAGCGACTTCAGTTCTGCTGTCTGCCGGGCGATATCCGCTTGGCTCACCTGCGGCAGACAGTCCACATCGTCCCGCTCCAGATGCCCGCCCAGCGCGGCCAACAGCTTTTCCGGCGATTCCCACTGCGTCTGCACCCAAGCCGCTTCTGCCTCTGCCAGCGGATAAAACCGCTGCCGCCAGAAATCCTCCATCGCCCGCGCCCGTATCTGCTGCTCGCTGTCCAGCAGCTCCATTTCAAACGGCGCGCCGGACTCAAAGGCATGTTCTTTGAGCATCCGGCGGCAGAAACTGTCAATCGTGCAGATGGCCGACTCGTCCATCCGGGTCAGGGCATCGTTGAGAAGCACTTGAGCCAGAGTGTCATCCTGCACTTTATCTAACAGCGCACGCAGCCGCTGATCATCTGCCCGCTTGTCCAGCACGTCGAGCGCGTCACGGATGCGCTGGCGGATGCGGCCCCGCAGCTCCTCCACCGCCGCCTTGGTGAAGGTGACAACGAGGATTTCATCCACGGCCAGCTCCTGTTCCAACAGCAGGCGGAGGAAGAGCAGGGCAATGGTGTAAGTTTTGCCTGTGCCTGCGCTGGCTTCAATCAGGATTTGCCCGTGCAGGCGCAACGTGAGGGGATCGAGTGGAAGCATGGCCCGACTTGCTGCTTAACGGTTCAAAATGCAGGTGGTGGCGGCGGCATGGCCGGTTTTGCTTGCACTTTGCCCAGCTTGCCTTTGACTGCGAGCACCAAAGCAACCGCCGCGACGAGCAGGCCGATGCCCAGCAGCGGTCGGGCAACGATCCAGGCGGCAGCAATGGTGAGCAATGAAAGCAGGGCCGCAAGAAAAAAGGCGATGATGCCAGTTCCTGCTCCAATGATATTGCCCAAAAAAGGCAGCAGATCAGCAGCCACTGACAGCACCTTGAACATCATGCTCAGTCCGGCGAACATCAGGACAAAGCCGACAGCGCGCAATATCCAGGTCAGAATGGCGTTGTCCTGCTCCGCCTTTTTGAACATGGCCTCGGCAGGCACCCTGCCCTCTTGAAGCAGTTCAATCGCCCCGCCCGCCTTGGCTTGATATGGCACAAAACTGCTGCCATGCTGCTGGGCAACCACGCTGATTTCCTGCGCCGGGACACTCGCAAACCTGATCCGCACATCACCCACCTGCGGCGAGGCCGGATTTTGGCCGAGATACAAGCCGCCGTCCTGTCGCTTGGCCCGTCCTGCCAGCTCTTCCGGCAGCGGCAGGTCGCTGGGCAGCGCAAGTGACTGCGAACCGCTGATTTTGCTGACCAAAGAAGGCGGCAGCGTGAAGGCGCCCAAGGTGATCCGCTCCGCAACCAGCTCTTCGGAACGATACGGCATAGAGCCGGGATTCTCGTGCCCTGCCGATTTCTTGAAGCCGGACGAGCTGATGGCATGGTTTGACCAGCCAGTGCTGTACGAATACGTTGTCACGGTTTCCGTGCCGCCGCCGAGCTTCTTCTTGGTCTCGCTCTTTGAGCTTTCATGCCATTGATACATCTCCACCTCGCGCCGCAGCTTGAGGGCGTTGGCCGAAACGCCGAAGACCGGGTCGCTCAAGCTGGCTTCCGTGGCCGCTGTGCCGCTCACATGCACCAGCTTACCCTCGTTGGCTGGCTCGAAGCCGTTCACCGAAATCACCGCGCCGCCGCCTTCCTTCAGGGTTTTGTAGGTTTTCACCGCCCTGCTCTCATTCCAAAACAAAAGCGGAAAGGCAGCAAGCAAGAGGATCAGGCCGAAAATAATCCCCTTGAAGGCTCCGCCGAGACGGCTGAACCACGATTCATTGCTCACTTCGGTGTAGGTGTCTTCTGACATGGCATTTCCTATCGGTGATATGAGGATGGATTGGGAAGGAAGGGGAAACGGAATACGGCAAAAAGTTCTTTCATGCGGCAACGTGTGCCGCATGAAAGCAAGCTGCTTATTTCTTTATCCGGCACACACCTTGATGCCGCACAGAAACGCCTGCGCTGGCAGCCATGCAATCATTAGGATAGGTTCTGCCGTCGCAACCGCAGACTGGCCGATAGATTTTATAACAAACTTTTGGCTTTGGCTTGCAGATTCCTGCCATGTCAGCCATGCCGCATCTGTTTCCTTTATAAAAGCAATACTCGCCTGTTGGGCAGCCCAAACCTTTGATCGTGCCGCAGATGCGGCCCGGCTTGCTGATAGTGCCAGCGGAACTTGCAGCAGGATTTGCCACAGCAAAAAGCATTGCGCAGCCAAGCAGGAACAGCCCAGTCATCACCTTGTTCATGAACAACCCTCCATTGTGTTGGAACTGCAAGAAGCACTATGCTTCTTCCCTATGCAGGCTCATTGTCAAAAATCAGTCCCCCTTTGGAGACAGTTTTTTCTTGAAAATTGATTCATGCAAACTTTCATCATCTATTATTTTTGCAACCTCATCGATAGCTTCCGAAGAAAAGAAAATTTTAGTTATTTTTGACAACTGATTTGTTGTCTCAATCCAAATAAATTTATCATATCCGCCTTTAACGGTACCTTCTGGTGGGTTATCAACAATAAAATTAGCTTTATCAACCCATCCAGGATAATGAATAACTGCTTTTAATTGCAGATTTGTAAATTTATATCTAACAATCTTTTCAGTATGTTTATGTAATGTGGTGATCGGAATATGCTGCTTATCACTATATAATTCTCCAATTATTTTATAGATTGGCTTTCCTTCATTATCTGTAATCTTTCCAATTTCACCTGCGCTTATAGCGTTTAAAATAATATTAAAAATACCATTTTCTGATTTTTCTATTTCCACGCTACTTTCAGACAGCTTCTTATCTTTACTGTTAAATCCATAAATTTTATTTTTCAATGGATTTAAAATAAGAATTTCCCGTGGATTTATATCAACCATTTCTGGAAGGAGATTAGACCATATCTCCATGAACTCCTTGCTTTTTTCATTCGCTTTTATTTGTATAAACCGATTAAATTCAGATGTGTCACTATTTGCTTGTTCAGTTTTTCCCGAATCCCTGTAATAAATAGCCCCTTTTGTTATCTTGTAATCAACAAAATCATTTATTGGCACAAGAATTTGATTATTTTTCTGTATCAAAAGATAGTAAAATTTTCTAGTGCCAATTTGAAACAATTGCAAGTCTATAGAAATCCCTGTCTTTACAATTTTTACAAATCTCTGACTAACGTCATTCAAGTCTATTTTCTGTAAAAAATTAAGATCCTTATCTTGCAATCCAATATCTTCGTGAATTCCAGTGTTTTTATTTTCTTTAATTCCAATTAAAATTACTCCGCCATCAGCGTTAGAGAATGCCAGTATATCTTTTGCGAAATTTTTTAAAAATACTTCTACGCAATCTTCGGTTACATTTTCAGGATTACAATTAAGCTCTTTTTTATAATCAATACAATTATTCTCCTTAGGGTAAATGCCGTTATTTTTGATGTTTTCAATAATGCCAGCAACGTACACTTTCAATTCTTTTATATCCATAATATATCTCGTTATTATTTTGTATTAATACAGGCAATAAATTTTTCTGTAATCTATTGCCCGTACCTTATTTCAATTTATCTGATTATCTCTTGATAATCCGCCCGCAGAAAATTGTGCAATAACTTCAGCCCCGCCTTGGTCATGATGGATTCGGGGTGAAACTGCACGCCCTCCACGGCCAAGGTTTTGTGGCGCAGGCCCATCAGCTCGCCCTGATCGGTGTGGCAGGTGGCTTCAAGGCAGTCAGGCAGCGTGCTTTCCTGCACCACCAGCGAATGATAGCGCATCCCCTCGAAAGGATTCTCCAAGCCGGTGAACACACCCTTGCCGTCGTGGAACATCGGGCTGGTTTTGCCGTGCATGACCCGCCCTGCCCGGAGCACTTTGCCGCCGAATGCCTCGCCGATGGACTGATGACCAAGACAGACCCCAAGAATAGGAATTTTGCCGCTGAAATGCTGTATCGCGGCGATGGAAATGCCCGCTTCTTTCGGCGTGCAGGGACCAGGCGAGATCAGCAGGCGGTCGGGCCGCATGGCCGCGATCTCCTCGACTGTGATTTTGTCGTTGCGGAAAACCCGGATTTCCGGCGGCTGCCAGCCCTGCGGCGCGTCTGGCGGCGCGGCGGCCAAGGTCTGAACGATGTTGAAGGTGAACGAATCGTAGTTGTCAATGATGACGATCACGGCAGCAGCCCCTGTTCGGCGAGTTCGACAGCCCGGCGCAGGGCGCGGGCCTTGTTGACGGTTTCCTCGAATTCCTTCTCCGGCACCGAGTCGGCGACGATGCCTGCCCCGGCCTGAATCCAAAGCTGATTGCCCTGCATGACAAAGGTGCGGATGGCGATGCAGAAATCCATGTTGCCGGAAAAACCGAAATAACCGACCGCGCCCGCGTAGGGGCCGCGCCGGGACGGCTCCAGCTCGTCAATGATCTTCATCGCCTGAATCTTCGGCGCGCCGCTGACCGTGCCTGCCGGAAAACAGGCGGCCAGCACGTCGAACTGATCTTTGCCTGCCGCCAGTTTGCCGTGCACACCGGAGACGATGTGCATGACGTGGCTGTACTGCTCGACCACCATCAGGTCGCGCACCTCGACCGTGCCGTGCTCGGCGACCCGGCCTGTGTCATTGCGGCCCAAATCCACCAGCATCAGATGCTCGGCCCGCTCTTTGGGATCAGCAAGCAGCTCCGCCGCCAATGCTTTGTCCTCATCGGCATTCGCGCCGCGCTTGCGGGTGCCAGCAATCGGGCGCAGCTCAATCTCGTCATTTTCAAGGCGCACTAATATTTCCGGCGAGGAGCCGATCAGGCACAGCTCATCCAAGCGGAAATAAAAGAGATACGGACTTGGATTGACGTGGCGCAGGGAGCGGTAGAGCAGAAAGGGATCAAGCGTGGTTGTCGTCTGAAACCGCTGCGAGAGCACCACTTGGATGATGTCGCCAGCGGCGATGTTCTCCTTGGCCCGCTCGACCATCTGGCAGAACTGCTGCTCGTCCATGTTGGAGCGGAACTCGTGCGGTCCGCAGCCCGCAGCCGCGCAGCTTTCCGGCAGCGGTTGCCGCAGCTTGGCGATCACCGCCGCAATCCGGGCGCAGCCTTCTTGGTATAACGCCGCAGCATTCTTGCCCTCCTCCGGCACGACATTGCAGACCACGGTCAGCTTCTGGCTGATTGAGTCGTGAATCAGCATCAGACGCGGCACCATGAAGGAGGAATCGGGGATTTCTGACGGCGCGTGGCGGTCAGGAATATCCTCAATAAAGCGGATCATGTCGTAGCCGAGAAAGCCGACCAAGCCGCCGTAGAAACGCGGCAGGCCCGACGCAGTGCTGGCTTTGAACGAGCGGAGAATGTCGCGCAGCTCGGTCAGCGGATTGACTCCCTCGCGCTGCTCAATAGCCGCGCCGCAGCGGGTCAGGCTGATCTGGCCGCCTTTGGACTGAAAAGTCAGCAGCGGATCAAGGCCGATGAAGGAATAGCGGCCCCATTTTTCACCGCCTTCCATGGATTCAAAAAGAAAGGCGTGCCGCTCCTTGCCCGCGATTTTGGCGAAGATAGTCAGCGGCGTGTCCAAATCAGCGATGACCGTGCGGTGCAGCGGCACCAAGCCCGCCGCTGCTGTCATTGCCGCGAATGCTTCCAGATCAGGCGTGTACATGACTGCTGTCCTGCGAAAAAGAAAAAGCCACAGAAGCGGGACGCTTCCGTGGCCGACAGCCCTTCCTCAACCAGCCGGTTCAGGCGGCGGCCAAAGTCCGGTTGACCCGCTTGGTCAGCCGGGAAATCTTGCGGGCGGCGGTGTTCTTGTGGAGGGTGCCCTTGCCAGCCGTCTTGTGAATGACGGACATAGCCTTTTTCAGCACCTCCTGCACGCCGTCCTGCGCACCTGCTGCGGCCAGCGCGTCGTCAACACGGCGGATGGCGGTGTGAACTTTAGATTTGTTCATGCGGTTGCGCAGACGGCGCACTTTGGACTGCCTGTCCCGCTTTGCTGCTGAAGCGTGATTTGCCATGAAAGCTCCTTGCTGTAATCCTGCAAAAAATGAATATTGTTCAAAAGAAACAAAAAATATAGCTGACCGAAGCAGGCTTGTCAACAGTCCTTGACGAAAAAACTGCACGATCAGTGCTGGGACGGCGCGGCAACAGGCGGCGCTTGCTGCTCGGCTTGGTCAGCGGCAGGATCAGGCCATATCTGCTGCAAGACAATTTCGTTCACCCGTTCATCAGCAGGCTTCGGCTGCGGAGGGGCTTGCTGCGCTTCAAGGAGAAGATTTCCATGCTGAATGACCGGTATTTTATCGACATCCCGGCGGTTCGCGGCAGGTTCAGCCGGTGTCACCATGAGCGAAATTTCCTCTGGCGGCGAGGCGGCCTTGGTCGATTGATCTGACTGCGGGCTGCGGCCCGCAAACAGCTCGTCTATCGCGCTGTTGACTGCGTTCTGGGCGGAGTCGGCAGCCTGCTGGCCAGGATTTTTTTCCTGCGCCGCCGGGAGGCCGGTGTCAGGAGTGAAATCAGCTCCTTCCAGATCAGCTCCCAGCAGATCAGCCTTGCTGATGTCCGTGCCGCCCAGCCGTGCGCCGCGCAGCACCGCATGGCGGAGGTTGGCTCCGGCAAGCGAGCTGCTGTTCAGCCATGCCCCGCTGAGATCGGCCCCTTCCAAATCCGCGTTGGCCAAGTTGAGGCGGTTGAGCACCGCGCCACGCAGGTTGCAGCCCTTGCAGGCGTTGCTGGCAATGAGTTTATTGAAATTATTCTTGATATCCTGATCAGCGGAGCCAAGCAGCTCGGCGGCTCCGGCCCTGCCGCACAGCAGGGCCGCACAGATGAGAAGGCATCCCTGTGCCTTGATGCTGATACGTTTTCGCATAAACTATCATGTCTCCGCTGGGTTTCAGGGCCAGACCAGCGCACGGTGAATCCAGCCGGACGACAGCTGCGGGTGCGAGACCTTGAGCCAGTCGCCTTGCTGGTCCTGTTTTTTCAGGATCACTTCGCGGGCCACCGTGCCAACCACCGGAGATTTTTCACTGGCCTCAGCCCGGATGTTGCCCTTGCCTTGCTTTTTGACGATCACGTGCACGGCAGGCGTTGCCACCAATTTGGCGGAAATCCAGCCCTGCTCATTTTCGAAATCACTCACTTTGAGCCAGTCGCCTTTGCGCTCCAGCACTTGAAGCGGATAATTGGCCGGCGCTTCAAATTTGATTTCCGCAGCAGTGTCCGGGCCTGAACGGACATTGACCCCATCCTTGATCACAGACACGAATTCAGCCGCTGAAACTGCTGCCGCTGCCATCAGCGTCGCCAGCAATATGCCTGCTTGCGCCGCCAAAGTCCGGTGCTTCATTGCTCTGTCTCCTTTTTTAAATATATCCTGCTGAGGTGAAATGCAAGAGAAATTCCTGATTGCCGCCTGAGCCGCAGATGTCGGCGGTCGCCCTGCCCACGCAGGCCAGCCCTATTTCCGCAGCAAACTGGCTGATTGCCGCCAGCGCCTCCTCGCGCAGCAGCGGCTCGCGGACTATGCCGCCTGCCCCGACCTTTTCTTTTGGCAGCTCGAACTGCGGTTTGACCAAGGCGACAATGCGGACTGGCCCGTTGAACAGCGGCAGCAGCGGCGGCAGGAGGAGCTGAAGCGAGATGAACGAGGCATCAATGACCGCCAGATGCAGCGGATCGGGAATTTGCGTTGCAGAGAGCAGCCGGGCGTTGGTGCGCTCCAAAACCACCACCCGAGGGTTTTGGCGCAATTTCCAAGCCAGCAGGCCGTAGCCGACATCCACACTATAGACCCGCGCCGCGCCCTGCTGCAAAAGACAGTCAGTAAACCCGCCGGTGGAACAGCCAATATCAGCGCAAATCCAGCCAGACGGGTCAATGCTGAAATCCCTCAACCCGCCCGCCAATTTCGCGCCGCTGCGGCTGACATAGGGAGATTTTTCTTTTCTCAGACGAAGCTCGCTGGCCAAGGCCACCAGCGTCCCGGCTTTGCAATCTGCACGGGTGCCGACCAGCACCTGCCCTGCCCCGATCAGAGCGCGGGCTTCGGCGATATCCGCAGCCAAGCCGCGCTCAGTCAGCAGCAAATCAAGCCGCCGCTTGTCGGACATCAGGGCTTGCGCAGATTCTCCATCCGCTCTTTGGCCACTTTGGCCTCGCGGCTGTCCGAGTGCTCAGAAACCAGCTTGCCATAGATAATCTTGGCGGTCTCTTTGTCGGTCAGCTTTTCAAAGGACATCGCTTGACGGAGCAGAGCTGCCGGAATATGCTGATCGCCGCTGTAATTGGAGATCACCTTTTGATAATCCAAGATGGCGAGATCATATTCGCCTTGATTGAACAGACATTCACCCATCAAGTACAACGTCTTGGCCGCCTGCTTGCTGCCTGGCTTGCTGGAGAGATACTGCTCAAAGGATTTATAGGCCTTTTTGTAGCTCTTCTCTTTGAAGCTGCTCATGCCTTTGCCGAAAACTCCATCCTCTTTCTCTTCCTCTGCGGCGGGAGGCGGTGTTTTCTTTGGTTCTTCAGCTACAGGAGCCGCCGGAGTCTTTTCCGGCTGTTTTTTGGGCGGAGGGGCAAAATCATCTTCTTCCTCATCCGCAGGCGAAGATTGTTCCGGCTCTTGCACAGGATTTTTCCGCACCTTTCTGCCTGCTGGTTCAATGTCGGTCAAACCGCCTTCTGGGCGACCGCTGGCGGCTGTCTTGTCCGCCTCGCCTGCCGAACGCATTGCCACGTCGGCATTTTTTCTTGCCTCTGCCGCTTTCTCCGCCGCCTCTCTGGCCCGCTGCTCCGCTTCCCGTGCTCGTTGCGCAGCCTCATGCACTTTCGCCTCGCTGGCCTGCTGAAGACCGTTGCTGAGTTGCTCAAGTCTGCTTTCGAGCGAGCGCACCAGCTCTTGGTTGGATGAAGTCAGATGCGTGTTCTCATTCTTCATCTGCTCCAGCGCGGTTTGCAACGCCGCGATTTTGTCTTCGGTGTCAGATTTGTACTGATTGAAGCGCTCAATGTTTTCCTGATTCACGGAACGAAGCTGCCGGGCCTCTTCAGCCATCTCCTCAAGCTTGCTGGCCGCATTGGCGGTCTCCTTGAGCCGCTGATCTGCCGCTTTTTCCTCGGCATTTTTGAGTTTCTCCTCCGTCTGCGACTCAACCGTCTGCACCTTCTGGTTCATAGAGCGGAGCTGATAATTCAGCCGCCGCACCTCATCTTGGCTGGCGCACTGGCAGAGCAGCAGCAGAGCGCAGGCTGCTGCTGCCATATTGCTGAATCTTTTCATGAGCGTTCTCTGATGGAAGAATAGAAAAATACGAAGCGTGAAATCAATTGCGGCGCGGCGACCAGCGCGGATAAGACTGACTGCCGGGCAGCCGGAACAGGGTGCGTTCACCCTTGCCGTTGGCATGAATGGCGCAAATTTCCATCTGTCCGTTCCGCTTCCGCGCAAAGGCGATTTGTTTGCCGTCCGGGGACCATGTCGGCGATTCGTAATCACCATAGCCTGTGGTCAGGCGGGTTGGCGAACCGCCGCCGACCGGAACAGTGAACAGATGATAATGCCCTGCGGTCAGGCTGGTGTACACAATTCTGTCGCCTTTGGGCGACCATGACGGCTCAACGTTCTCCTCGCCCTGCAAGGTGAGCAGGCGGGTTTTTCTGCTGCTCAAATCCATGACATAGACCTGCGGTTTGCCGCTGCGGTCAGAGACAAAGCAAATAGACTTGCCGTCCGGCGAAAAAGAAGGAGAGACGTTGATGCCGGACCGCTCGGTCAGCCGGGCAAGAATGCTGCCCTGCATGTCCATGCTGTAGAGGTCTGGGCTGCCGTCCCGGCTCAGGGTGACGATCATTGTCCTGCCATCCGGCGAAAAGGCCGGAGCCAGATTCATGCCCTCGCGCCGCGATATCGCCTTCGTCATCCGGTTCTGGCTGAGGTCTGTCAGATAAAGATTCTGGTTGCCGCGATGGTAGGAGGAATACGCCAGCATTTTGCCGTCAATAGTGAAACGCGGCGAAACGCAGAGGTGATTATGCCGAGTGACTTGGCGGACATTGCGGCCCAGCACATCGGCAAGATACACTTCCTTGCTGCCGGTGCCGTCGGAGATGAAGGCGATGGAGGTGCGGCTGATGCCCGGCTCGCCGGTGAAATCTTCGACCAGCGCGTCAACCAGCTTCAGGGCAAGATCATCCTGCTCCGCCACTGAGCCACGGAACTGCCGGGGCGGCAGAGTCTTGCCCGCAGCGTTGTCCAGCAGGCTGGCCTCAATGGTCATCTGCCCGCCCTCAGTAGAATATTTGCCCTGCACTGTATAATCTGCGCCGTCCGTATTGCCGCGCGCCGGATCTATGATCTGGATAAAGCCGTGAAATTCCAGTCCGCTGATCACCAGCCGGGAGATGTCTTTGCCTGACCCGCCGCCAGAAGCATCGGTGAAAGGCGGCACCGCCACTGCCACTTTGCGCACTCCTGAATTGGAGATGTCGAGCTGGATACGCTCGGCGCTGGCCTGCACAGCGGTCAGCAGCAGGAGCAGCAGGGCCAGCGGAAGAGCGGCGCGGAAACTGAAAAACCGGTTCATTGTCTGCATGATGAAGAGGAGAAAAGTTATAATGTCAGCCCTTGCGGGGTGAAATTCAAGGCAAATTCCAGTTTCGGCTTGTCGAGCAGTGCCGGGAAATTGGGCAGCGGAGCGGCACTGCGCAGTGCTTTCAGCACGGACTGATCAAACAGGGAGTCGCCGGACTGCTGTTCGATCTTCATATCCTCAATCGTGCCGTTTTTGCTGACAATCAAGGCCACAACCGTTTTCAGCTTCTTGTCGGCATTGACCATTTCCGGCACCTTCCAATGGCTGCTGATTTTTTCATTCAGCGAGCTGGCATAGCTCTTTAAGGCCAAGATGTCGCCTGAACCGACTCCGCGACCGGCACTGCGCGAGCCGCCGAGTCCGCCGCCGCTCGTGCCGCTGCCTGAGCCGCCAGCCACCGCCTCGCCGACCGCGACATTCTGCCGCAGCGCACGTTTCAGCTCTTCTCTGGCCGCAATCACTGCCTGCCGGGCGGTTTGCGCCTCATCCTCAATCCGTTTGGCTGTAGCTAACGCCTTGCGCTGCTCCATCGCTGCAATTTTCTGCCGGGCTTCGGCGGCGGCAGCCTTTTTCTCGGCCTCAATCCGGGCAGTTTTCCTTGCCTCAGCCGCAATCCGTTCCCGCTCTTTCCGCGCCTCGGCGATCTTCGCTTCCTTTTCTTTGCGTTCCTGCGCCTCAGCTATGCGTTTTTCCTCAGCGGCTTTTTTCTCCGCCTCCAGCTTGGCCGCTTTTGCAGCTTCAACTTTCTTTGCCTCCGCGATCCGGGCCAGCTCTTCCTGTTTTTTCGCTTCAGCAAGTTGCGCCTTTTCCGCCGCCTCTTTTTCCTGAGCAGCCTTCTGCTTCACCGGATTCAGAGAAACAACATCCTTTTTCACGGGATGGACGGCTGGCGCAGGCGCAGCTGGTTTGGGCGGCGCAGCTTCCACGATTTTTGGTTCAGGGACTTTCTCGACCGCTTTTTTGACCGGCTCAGGTTTGATTTCCGCAACCTCTTTCACTACAGGCTGGGCTTGCGGTTTAGGAGGCGGCGCAACTTCTGCGACCTTTGGCTCAGGAGCCTTTTCAACCGCCTTCTTGACCGGTTCAGGTTTAATTTCCACAACATCTTTCACCACAGGTTGTGGCGGCGGCGTGGTTTTGACAGCAGTTTTCTTCTCGCTCCGGGCTTTGATTTCCACGGGCGCAGGCAACGGTTTCTCTGCAATCTTCTGCGGCGGCGCAGGCTCTGTCGGTGCGGTCGCTGGAAGCAGCGGCCCCGGCCCAGACAAACTGACAAAATTCACCGTGACCTTGTTGTCCAAACGAAAGCCCGGCCCGCTGCCTGCCATGTGCTGCAAGGCTGCCGCGCCGCCAAAAATCGCCAGATGCAGGGCGACGGCAAGATTAAGGGGCCACTGCCATTCGCTCCGATTGCCCCGCCGCTCTAAAAAAGCCTGCCATTCATCGTAATTTATTCCGTTCATTGCTGCGCTCCGCCTCCTGCGCCTTGCTGCTCGTCCGGTCGTTCTGTCACCATGCCCAGTTTATCGAATCCGGCCTGCTTGATCTGGGCCATGATCTGCACCACTGTGCCATAATCAACATGTTCATCTGCCTGAAGATAAATCGGCTCATTCCGCTGCTCCTGCGGTAACTTTTCCAGCTCATGCCGCAACGCGGAAGCTGTCAACGGCGCAGTGTTTTTGCCAAGAAATATTTGTCCTGCGCTGTTGACCACCACTGCCAGCGGTTCTTCGTCCTGCTGAAGCGATTGCCCTGTGGTTTTTGGCAGATTGATGTCAATTCCCTGCGTCATCATCGGTGCCGTGACCATGAAAATGATCAGCAGCACCAGCATCACATCCACCAGCGGAGTCACGTTGATCTCCGCTGCCAGCGATTTGCGGCCTTTGCCGCCTATGGAACCCATGCCCATTGTCGTTCCCGAATGTCCGCTTTTATTTTCTTGTCAGCATATCGCGTTCAATCAGATTGAGAAAGTCAAAAGAGAAATTCTCCAGATCGGATTGAAAATCCGCAACTTTGTTGGCGTAAAAGTTATAGAAGACGACTGCTGGAATGGCCACCGCAAGACCGGCGGCAGTGGCAACTAATGCTTCGGAAATGCCTGGCGCAACAACGGCCAGCGAAGCACCGCCCCGTGCGCCAATTTCTTGAAATGAAACCAAAATGCCCCAAACTGTGCCGAACAGCCCGATGAAGGGCGTTGCGCTGCCGGTGGTGGCAAGAAAAGCAAGGGAGCGTTCCAGCCGTTCAGTCTCGATGAGCTGGGCCTTGCGCACCGCCCGTTTCAGGTTGTCCATCACCGCCAGTTTCATCTGGATGGTCTCCTGATTTTCAGCGACTTGGCTGCCGCGCACTGCGCTGATTTTGCGCAGCTCATTGAAACCAGAGACAAAAACTGCCGCTTCTGGGCTGAGTGTCGAGGCTTTGGCGGATTCGTAGGCATTGTTCAGGGTTTTGGATTCCCAGAAATCAGCAAGAAATTCTTCGGAGGCCTTGCGGGAGCGAGAAAAAAGCAGCTGTTTCGAGATGATGATCCACCATGAGACCACAGAGAAAAAAAGCAGGATAAGCATGACCAGCTTGACAAGCAGGCTGGCATGGGCCATCATGCTGAAAACCGAAAAATTCACAAATGCACTCCTGCAACGGCAATAGGTTGAATTGATTCTGCAATCCCTGCGACCGGACACGCAGCCCGCCGTCTCCGGCTGGCTGCGCGGCAGCCGGGGTCTTTGGGCGGGAGCTGGCAAAGAGGGAAGGCAGAGAGAAAAAACGTTCCCTTACAATTATAACGGGTTCTGCATAACCTGTCGACCCTCAACTGAAGTTCACGCAGCACTTCACCGGCAGATGGAGCAGCCTTGTTCCTGGCCATCTGCCGGACTCAGAATATAAGAAAGTCATCCAGAAAGGCAAGGGAGGTTTTGATGTCGGATTCACTTTATGATGTGATCATTGTCGGCGCAGGCCCGGCAGGCATTCAGGCGGCCATTCATGCTGCCCGGAAAAAAACGCGGGTGCTGCTGCTGGGCCGGATCGCAAGCAGTGCGCTGTATTCGGCACATGTGGAGAATTACGCCTGCATTGACGGCGTGACTGAAGGCAGGCTGCTGCTGGAGGCCGGACTGACTCAGGCGCAGCGGTTTGGTGCAGAAATCGCCTCGGAAGATTTGCTGAAAATCAGTCAGCAGGAGGACGGCCTTTTTGCGGCGGAAACCGAGGGCGGCGGAGTCAGGCTCTGCCGCGCCCTGATTCTGGCGATGGGCATGGCGAAAACCAAGCTGGGTGTGCCGGGCGAAAGCGAGTTCACCGGCCGGGGCGTGAGCTATTGCGTGGACTGCGATGCCAATTTTTTCCGTGGCGCGACGGTGCTGGTCGCTGGCAATCACAGCGCGGCGGCGGACGGCGCATTGACCTTGCTTGATTACGCCAGCAAAGTCTATCTCGCAGCGGCGGAGCTGAAGGTTTCTGATGAACTGCTTCGCAGGCTGCACGAGAGCAAGGTTGAGCTGCTGGCAGGCCGCCGGGTGCAGGAAATCGTGGGCGGCGAAAACGGGGTTGAGGCAGTGCGGCTGGACAATGGCGACGAGATCAAGACTGAGGGCGTGTTCATTGAACTTGGCTCAAAAGGTGCGCTCCAGCTTGCGGCCCAGCTTGGTGTGCAGATGGATGTGGAGCAATTCAAGCATATTGAAGTGAACCGGCGGCAGGAAACCAACATTCCCGGCGTGTATGCTGCCGGAGATATCACCGGCGCACCCTACCAGATGGCCAAGGCCGTGGGTGAAGGCTGCATTGCCGGTATGGAAGCAGCCATGTATGCCCGCAGATTGAAACGGCAAAGCTGATTGCGCCCTCAATCAGAGATAGGGATTGCTCCTTGCCTCTCTGCCGATGGTGGATTTGGAGCCGCCGTAGCCGTGGCCCGGCCAGACTGTGGTTTCCGGCGGCAGGGTCAGCAGCCGCTCGCTGATGGACTCTGACAGCTCGCGCATCGAGCCGCCGGGAAAGTCAGTGCGCCCCACCCCGCCGGCAAAGAGGGTGTCGCCGCTGAAGCAGTTCGGGGCGTTGTAAAGGCACATGCCGCCCGGCGTGTGGCCGGGGGTGTGAATCACCGTCAGCGTTTCCTCGCCGATGCGGATCAGGTCGCCGTCCTCGACCAGCAGGTCAGCGGGCGGGGACTCCGGCAGGCCGAGCATGGAGAAGTAGCTCCGCGCCTCCTCAGTGCTGAAGAAGTCCGCGTCGGCCCGGTGCATGACGATCTGCGCCCCGGTGGCCTGCTTGAGCGGCCCGTTGCCGCAGACATGGTCAGGATGGCCGTGGGTGGAGATGATGTAGATCACCTTAAGCCCTTCTTTTTTGCAGGCGGCGAGCACCTTGTCCACGTCGCCGCCGCAGTCAATCACGGCGGCCTTGCCGGTTTTCGCGCAGGAGACAATGTAGCAGCAGACATCCATCATCCCGACGATCAGTTGCTGGATTTTCATGGTGAGTGAAGAACGGAGAATTTTCAAAAGATGAGGTCAGGAGCAGGGCCGCTCCTGACCGGCGGGCGTTTCAGCAGGCGCAGGTGGAGCTTTTCTCCGGGGCGCAGCTCTCGCCGCAGCCGCAGCCGCACGCGGCGGAAGAGCCTGCCATGTTCAGCCGCAGATCGCCTTTGACCGGCAGCCGCTGCTCCACCGCGCTGATCACGGCGGCAAACGCCTTCACTGCCGGACTGTCGGCGTTCGATGAGAGATAGGGCGTGCCACTGTCGCCGCCCATGACCACGCGGGGATCCATCGGCACCCGGCCTAGGAAGGGCAGATCAAAGTCGCGGGCGGTCTTCTCGCCGCCGCCGGTTCCGAAGATGTCAACCGTCTCGCCGCAGTGCGGGCAGACAAAGCCGGACATGTTCTCGACCACGCCTGCCACCGGCATTTTCACCGTGCGGCAGAAGTTGAGCGACTTGCGCACGTCGGCCAAAGCCACCTCCTGCGGCGTGGTGACCACCACAGCCTGCACGTTGGGCATGGTCTGGGCCACGGAAAGCGGCTCGTCGCCGGTGCCCGGAGGCGCGTCAACGATCAGGTAGTCCAGCTCGCCCCAAGCCATGTCGGCGACAAACTGGCGGATGGCCTGAATCTTCAGCGGGCCGCGCCAGATGATGGCCTCGTCGCGGTCCTTCATCATGTACTCCAGCGAGACCACCTTCAGCTTGCCGTTGTAGAGCAGCGGCGGCACCAGGCCGTCCGCGCCGCTCTGCATCGTCTCTAAGCTGCCGGTGAGATTGAGCATCCGGCAGACATCCGGGCCGTGCAGGTCAACGTCCATCAGGCCGACCTTGTGGCCGCGCTCGGCCAGACCCAAAGCCAGATTGACAGCCACAGTGGACTTGCCCACGCCGCCCTTGCCGCTCATGACCAAAATTTTATGTTTGATCTTGCCGAGCGACTTGGTGATGGCGATGTCCTGCTGGGCCAGATGCGCGCTGGCGGCGTTGAGCTGGGCGGAGCTGGAACCGCAGCCGGAGCTGCTTTTGCTGCCGCAGGAGCTTTTGCATGAACTCATGACGTTTCCCCCTCAGTTGGGTTGAAAAAAAGACTTCTTGCATGACTGCCCCTCCGTTCAGCAGCAGGGGCGAAAAATCTTTCGCCCCTACCGGTTGCACAAGAGGCCGAAATGTCCTATCGGGCTGACGGCGACTGGAGATGTTTGAACAGCTCGGCATCCGGCGAGAGCACCAGCGTGGTCTTGCTGCCGAGGATGCTCTGGTAGCTCTCCAGGCTCTTCTGGAAGGAATAGAACTCGGCGTGGCCGCTGTAGGTCTCACCGTACAGCCGGGCCGCATCCGCGTCCGCTTTACCCCGGATTTCGGTGGCCGCCCGCTGGGCCTCAGAGGTGATTTCTTTTAGTTCGCGCTCAATTTTGCCGAGTATCTCCGCCTTGCGGCCTTCACCTAAGGAACGTTTTTCGGCGGCAATCCGTTTCCGCTCCGAAATCATCCGGGTGTACACTGTCGCCCGCACAGAGTCTATGTAGTTGACCCGCTTGAACATCACATCAATCAGCTCAATGCCATATTTGAGCGCGTCTTTAGAAGCCTGCGCCAGCACCAGTCTGCTGATGGCATCCCGGCCCTTTTTCGGCGGCTTGGTCAAATCGCTGGCTGAGGAGGTCTCCACCACATATTCAGGACTCCAATCCGAGGAGCGGATGATCTCAATCAGGTCATTCTGGTTGACCATGTCCCGCACCGCGCCGTTGATGATGTCGTTGAGCAGACTTTGGGCACGGGCTTCATCGCCTGCGGCCTGCAGAAAGAGCAGCGCGTCCTTAATCCGCCAGCGGGCGGTATTATCCATGTAGATGAAGGTCTTGTCGTTGGTCGGTATCTGATTAGGGTCTCCGTCCCAAATCAGAATCCGCTTTTCAAAAAGCTGCACCCGCTGCAAAAACGGCATTTTGATTTTCAGCCCCGCCGCAGTGACCGGGTTGCCGACCGGTGCGCCGAACTGGGTAATCACCGCCTGCTTGCCTTCAGGCAGCACATAGAATCCGTCCAGCAGCATAAGAATGCCGACGGCCAGCAGAAACAGGCGCAGCCCGTTGAGGAGCTGCGGTTTGTCAATTTTGCTCATTTGCTTTGGTTCTCCTGCGCCGGGCTGAGGAATGCTGGCGAGACGCTGCCGCCTGCGGCGTTCAGATTGAGGAAGGGCAGCACCGGCTTGTCCATGACATACAATTGCTTCACCTGCGGCAGGACGGTTTGCATAGTTTCAAGATACATACGCTGCCGGGTGACTTCCTTAGCCTTCTCGTATTCAGCAGCAATGGCCTTGAAGCGGGCTGTCTCGCCTTTGGCATCATTCAGCCGCTGCACCGCGTAGCCATGCGCCTCCTCAACAAGCTGCTTGGCCGAGCCGCGTGCTTTGGGAATAACCCGGTTATATTGCTCTTCGGCCTCATTAACCAGCCGTTTCATATCCTGATCAGCCTCGTTGACTTCATTGAAGGCCGGTTTGACCTCGTCGGTCGGGGTGATGTCCAAGAGCTGCAAGGTGACTATCTCAACACCATGTTTTTCTTCTGATTTATCAATACCATCTTCCAGCCTGTTGAGATCGCGCTGGAGTTCTTGGCGGGCTATTCGAGCCAGCATCGCCCGGTTTCCAAGCACGTAATCGAAGTCCATATTGCCGACTATGCGCCGGATCACGGTTTCCGAATTGTCGCGGACGGCTTGCTTGACATCACTGATTTTGAAGAGAAATTTAACTGGATCGCCAACCTTGTACTGAACAGTCCAGGCTACTTCTATCACATTTTTGTCGCCGGTGAGCATCAGCGATTCGCTCTCGTCGCTATTCGATTTGGCCGTTTTCCGCAGGCCGAACTCCTCTTTACGCACGTTCTCCACGTCAACCCGGATCATGTCTTCCATGTAGGGAATCTTGAAGTTCAGCCCTGGCCCGGCGGTGCGGGCATATTTGCCGAAGCGGAGGACTATGCCCTGCTCGCCGGGATTGATCGTGTAAAAGGAGGAAAAAATGCCGCGCAGCAGAATAAGCGCCGCCACGACCGCCGCGATTTTACCTGCGGCAGCAAAAAGATTCCGTTCTTTGTCGGGCTTGCTGCTGTCCTGCGGCGGCGGTTCTCCGCCCCCACGCTCCTTGTTCTTTTGCTCCTCGAAATGATCGCGGATTTTTTGAATCAGATCAGCTAAAAATTCTTCCGGCCCGACCGGCTTCTTCTTTTTGCCCCAAGGGGGCGGGGTGTTCATGGGCATGACAGGCTTGTTGGGTTGAGAGAGACAGGTTCGGTCTATTTAAATCGGTGTCGGCCTGCGTTACAAGCATTTTCAGAATGCTTGCAGCCAAGACCCGGCCAGCAGCGCCACGGCGGCAGCCAAAAGCAGCCGCTGTGTCAGGGCATGACGGCCCTGCTGATCGAGCTTGGCGAGGCGCAGAACAAAACCGCTGCCCAGTCCGCAGGCAAGGCCGAAAAGATGTGCGCCAAGATCGGTGCGCCCGCCTTCATTGCCTGCGCCGAGCATGGCCAGCAGGCCGATTCCTGCGCCCAGCGGCAGGAGCAGCTGGCGGACAAAAGCTCCGCCCATGATCTGCCGTCCGCAGAAAATGCCGATAGCGGAAAAAACCGCCGTGGAAAAGCCGACAGAATAATGTGGTTCTGTGCGCAGGGCGATGTTGAGAAAGTTGGCGAAAGCGGCGGTGAGCAGCATGGCCAGCCACGCGGTGCCCGAACCAAGGAGCTTGCACAGCAGCTGGGCCATCACCCCGCCGATCACGCAGTTGCCGACCAAATGACCCAGATCGGCATGAAGGGTGAGCGCGGTGAGCAGCCGCCACCACTGCCCCTGTTCCATGACGGCTTGACTGTTCAGTGCTCCGGCCTTATTAAACCAAGGGCTGTCATCGTGCCACGGGCCGCTGGCCGCATGAAGCACAATCAGGCCGCCAAGCAGGAGCAGGGTCGGCCAGCCGCTGCTGCGGACAAAAGGCGGCGCAGGCAGCTCCGGCGGCGGCCAGTCACGGTTTTCCTCGCGGAAGGCCCGCAATTCCGTCATCGCCTGCCTGCTCCTGCTCCGGCGCACCAGAAGTGCCCCTGTTCGCCGGTCAGCCTGATGGGCAATCCCCATTGCGCTCAACACCAGCGAGCAGTCACGCAGGCCGCCCGGATCCGCTTTCGCCGCCAGCACCCAAGGATCGGCAGTTTCTGCCTCTTCGTCTGTCCAGCCGCTTGGATCGGAGAAATCAAGGGAGTTCATCCGCCATACAGTAAGCGCGGACGGCTGCCCTGTCAACTCGCCGCCTCATCCGGCCCGCTGCCGCAAAAATATCTTGAGTTCGTCTGCGGTCAATGGTTTATTGAACCGGACAGAACTATTTTTTCCGCAATCAACACCAGAGGCGTATATGTCAGACGAAAATAAGGTGAACCAGCAGGAAGTTCCAGTTTTTCGGATGCAGAAGATGTATCTGAAAGACCTTTCTTTTGAAAATCCCAACGCCCCGCAGGTCTTTCTGCCGCAGGAGCAGGAGGCCAAAGTGGATTTCAATCTGCGCTTGGGCAACCGGCAGGTGGATGAAGACCATTACGAGGTTTCTATCTCTGTCACGGCCAAGGTGCTGAATCAGAAGGCGAACGACTCCGTGATGTTTGTGATTGAGCTGGAACATGCGGCGGTTTTCCTGCTCAAAAATATTCCGGCAGAGCATATCCAGCGTGTGCTGGCCGTTGACTGCCCGCTGATGCTCTTTCCGTTCACCCGGCAGGTTGCTTCGCAACTTGCGGTGGATGGCGGTTTCATGCCCTTCCTGATGGAGCCGATCAACTTTGTCGCCCTGTACGAGCAGCGGGCGCAGAAGAAGGATGCCTAAAAAAAATTCCCGGACAGAGGCTGTCTGTCCGGGAGCGATGTCTGCTGTTCCGGCCTGAACTACCGCTTCAGGCCGGTTTCCACAAAGTCGTTCATCAGCGAGCTGGTCGCTTTCCGCAGAGCTTGGTCAAAAAGGTCGTCGTATTGGTTGTCGGCCAAGACAGATTCCGGCGCAACCCGCACTTCAACCTGATTCGTCCAGATCACCTGGGCATCATAGGCATTCTGCACCCAAATGCGCAGCCGCACCACAGCTTGATCCACCCGGCCTCCATGTTCAGCCATGCCGCTGCCAATTGCTCCGCCCAGCATCGACCAAGCGATGGTGTTTGCGCCTTTGCCGCCGCTGATGCCAAAGAATCCTTTCGAGTCGTCAGCATCCCACGGCCAGCCCGCTTGGCTGCCAACGGCTGCGCCCCATGCGCCGCCAGCTATCATATTGCCCAAGTTGTCGTACTGCGCTGAGTCGGCGAAACCAAAGGCCATGCGGCTGGTCGAGCCGATGACAAACGGCAGCAGGCCGCGTTTGCGCGGATCCCAAGTGTGTTCCTGGCGGGTGCGGAATTCCAGTATTCTGCCCCGGACGACATAATCCGCGCCAAACCTCCGGCCAATTTTCACCACTTCCTGATCTGTCAGCCCGTGGGTGCCGGGACCGTCAGCAGCTATGTTCCTTTTTCCAGCCTGATAGGCCTGCTGCATGTGCATGTACTCAGTCAGCTTGCTCTTCATGATATCAGACCAATCCGGGTCATCCAGCTCGCTGGCCAAGGAGGAAGAACTCGTTTCAGCTCCGCCGCCATACGAGGCGGTATTGATGATTTTCTGCTCAACTAAGTACTGAAAGACATCTTCCGGCACTGGTGCGCCAAAACCACGGCTGACCAAGCTGTTGGTCAGCGATTCTGTAACCAGCAAATGACGGCGGAAGGCAGAGGCAATGCTGTCGCCCTCGCTGTAGTCAGCAAAAGGCAGGACGACTGCTGTTCTTCCTTTGCCGCTGTTGTCGGAATATTCGTCCGGGGCCATCACGGTCTCGACCGTAGTCTTGCCGCAGCCGGCCAGCAGTCCTGTCAGCAGTACCCCTGCGGATACAAATTTCAGCAGACTCATGGTTGCTCCCATATTAAAAGAGTGTGAAGGCTCCGTTTATTCAATTGATGATGCGCGGGCGCAGCAGAATGATCAGCTCGCGTTTCTTCCTGCTTTTTTCCTCGTAACCGAAGAGATATTTCAGATACGGAAGATTCCTGGCACCAGGAAGGAACTCGCCGCTCTTGCTGTCAACCTCACTGATCAAGCCGCCGACCACCAGCATTGAGCCGTCTTTGATCTTGACCATCGTGCTCATCTCGCGCTTGTTGACCACTGGCAGGCCGATTTTGTTGCCTTGGCCAACTTCAACATATTCAATTGGCTCAGAAAGCTCGGACGTGATCGGCACCAAGTTCATGACGATTTCATTATCCTTCTTTATAACAGCGGATAAAGCTAAACCAATGCCGGAAAGAATGTCGGCTGTGGTCACTGTCGTGGACATTGCACCGGATGCGCCTGAAGTGTCGCTCTTGATGTCCTTAATGTACGTCACATTTCTGCCGACAGAAATCAGAGCGGGTTGCCCATTCATGACACTAATCTTCGGATTTGAGAGGATTGAGGTCTGTCCCTGACCCTGCAATGCCTTGATGAACGAGGTGAAATTGAAACCTAACAGCGTCGCTCCTGTTGCAAAACCTTCCGCCATTGAGCTGCCAGTGGTGATGAATGTTGCTGCAGTTGCACCCTGCGTCAGCGTATTGCTTATACTACGAGTAACAGAATTTACACTGGAACTATTAGATCCATCAGCACTTCCATATGTACTTCCATCAGTGCTTCCAGTAGCACTTCCAGCTATGCTTTCAGCTATACCTACTCCCGTAGCATCATACTTGTTGTTACCGGTGACGGTAGCGGTATTAGTAGTACTAGGCTTGTCTCCAGTAACTCTAACATTATTAATGTTAGTCCCGTTAGCATTGTTTGTGGTTGCTGTCAAATTATTGCTATTAGTTGTTGAGCCTGTTGTTGAGTTAGTTGTTGAGCCTGTTGTTGAGTTAGTTGTTGAGCCTGTTGTTGAGTTAGTATTCGTTGTTGAATCCGTGGTTGTATCAGAGAAATTTGCCGATGAGTTTGTTCCGCTATCTTCACCGTTGCTCCGATTGTAGGACTTTGTTTTGCCGTAACGTACACCATCCAAGCTCAAGCCTTGCAGCAGCATATTCCAGTTGATGCCCAGCGAGGAACTGTCATTAAGGGCCACTTCAATAATCTTGGCCTCAATGATAATCTGCTTGTACAGCTCCTTCTCCAAGTTGGCAAGATAGCTATCAATTCTTTTCTGAAGCGACTTTGGCGCATTAACAGTAATCAGACCGACTGGTTTGTCAATGGTGTACGTTGAATCGGTGGCTGAAACCCGGCGGGCAACCGGTGCAGGCGCAGCTTCGTCTTTCTTTTCCGCAGCCGCTGTCCCTTTCTTATCTGCCTGCTTTTCAGGTTCTTTTTTTACTTCAGGAGTAGCGACGGTCGCCGTCCATGTTTTTATGATACTGTCAATATTCTTCTGGATATTCTCCCAAATATCAAATTTGTTGTCACTGCTGGAGATGGCTCCTGAAGTGGAACCGGTTGCAGTTTTATAATCCTGTTTGACAAAGGGCATAGCAATATGATACTGCTTGGTCTCACGATATTTGATGACCAAAGTTGAACCTTCTACTTCTTGGAAATAATCAAGCTGGCGCAGAATATTGTCGATTGCTTCGTAAAAATTGTCATTGGACCGGACATCAATATCAACCAACAGCTCTTGGTCAACATCAGGCGCCCAGCTCAAGCTCATATTCTTGGTTCTGACGATAGCCTTCATCGCCTCCCGCAGCGGGATGGGCTGCGTGGTGGTAATGTTGGAACCAACCTTGAGCTGGAGAGCTTCCAAATCAGCGGCACCTCCGTCTTTTTCCTTTTTGCCCGCGCTCCGCTCCTCGCTGATCATGTAGCCAGTCTGACGGAACCGATCGGGCAGCAAAGAAGGCTCAATGATCGTGCGATGCTGCTGCGGCATTTCTGAAGCCGCCTCAGCTTTAGGGGCATCAGGCTTTTTGCTGTTTTGCTCCAGACATGAACAAAGGAGAAGCGGCAGAACAGCAGCTACTGCAAGACGAATTGGCAGACGGCGGCCTGTATGAATATTCATAGCACGTTTCATGAATGAGTTTAGTGAGAACGAGTCCTGCTCATGATATATGCCCGCAGATCTTGGGGCACACTGAAGCCGGCATGAAGAATCGCCGTATATGCTTTGTCCGCTTCGTCCTGCCGTCCCTGCTGATCAAGAATACGGGCGCGGGCGATCATAGAATTTAAATCTTCTCCGTACAGATCGCTGTACTTGTTCAGCAGCTTCAGGGCAGCCTCATACTGCCGCTGCCGTTCGCTGAACACCGCATAACTGAACAAAGCTTCACGACTTGGCTGACCGACACTGATGCTTTGATCAAAATATTGCTGCGCTTGACTGGCCTCTTCCATATTAGCATGACCAATAGCCGCATTCAACGCCGCGCTGCTGTTCTTTTTATCAGAGGCAAGGGCTTTCTTGGCATAATACACCGCTTTGGCATTTTGATTGAGCTTGCCAAGATAAATCGAAGCGATTTTATTTGCCAGCTTGCTTTTTTCCTTGCTTTCAGTCTTGTCCGGCCAAATGTCTAGTCCTTTCTCATAAAGCTGCACAGCAGTCTCAATGCTGCCTTCTTTTTCCGCTCTGATGCCCAGTGTCACCAGTTTTTTAGCCTCCATGACTTCAGGCGGCTGAGTTTGCTCGCTCCCCCCGCCTTGCGCAATCACGATAGGGCTTTTTTTACCGCCGCCTTCCGGCTCAATAGTAAGTGCAGTGTCTGCCGCTGACCGCTGCGGCCAAGCGAAGTCCTTACCTTTTGGATAAATAACAATGGTGTTGAACCGCTGTTCTTTAGCCAAATCCTTCAGATTCAGGATGACATCAAGAACGAAATCCCATGGCACTTCGCGTAAAGCCAAGGTCAACGTGCCAGACACGCCTTCGGCAATGATGATATTATAGCCGCTGACCTCACCGAGCAGGCGGAATACATTGTGCAGGTCAACTTTATAAAAATCAACTGTAATCGGCGCGCCGCCTGTTCCACCGAACAGCGAGGCTCCGGCAACAGGGTTGCCGCCCGGAGCAGCAGCCCCCCCGGCAGCTTTGATTGTCGGCGTAACCGTCGGCAGGGGCACTTCAATAGATTTTCCACCTGATGTTTCCGCCGTATTTTTCTTTCCATCATCCTTGCCTCCGACAGAAGGCAGCGGGACAGCAGGAATAGAAACCGGGGCAGTGTCTGTTGCAGCTGGTGCCGAAGTATCTTTAAAAAAACCTTCAACTATAAGAACAATGCTGTTGTCTTTGATGCTGACATTGTACGACGCATACGATTCCGGCAGATAAAATTCAAAATGCAACGGACTTGCTCCGGCATCCGGTTTGTCTATGCCGCCCACTTTCACTTTGAATTTCGCCAGCGGCGCACTTAATTCCGCTGCTGGTTTGCTTAATTCCGCATTAGTAATGTCTATAACTATGCCTTTTCTGTCCGGCAGCTCATACGAAGTCTGCTCCGGCGGCTTGGCGCAGAAAATGCTTATTTTTAAATTTTTCCCATCCTGCTCCGCAGTCAGCTTGCTTATGCTATTTTTTTGCACAGCAGCAGGCGGCTGCTGTGTCGGCGCAGCCTGTTGCACGTTATTGCCAGAAGCCGCCACCGCGCCTCCAGCATTTTGTGCTGTCGCGGCAGACGGCATATGCAGCAGCAAAAAAGCTGCCGCAGCGGCTGAAAGACAGCATACTCGGCTAACTTCACGATATATTGAACCTGCTGACAGGACATTGTGCGGCATGTTATCATTCCCCCTCTGTTTTCAAACGCATGACCGTTTCTTTGCTGACCAACCTGCCTGATGTGGTGCGCCAGCTTTCTCCGATCACCACCTGTCCAGTTTCAATTTTTTGCACCGTGCCATATTTGCCAATTGGCAGGCCTTCAGATAAAAAATATCCTTTTCCGGTCATATCTTCAGCCACCGCCTTCCGGTCAGCAGGCGTGAAGATGACTGCCGTCAGCTTGAGCTGACCCGGTTCAAGAGACAAACCGCCTCGCTGCCCTGACGGTTCCACTGGCACGTCAACTGGTGTGTTGGCATTGTCGGCAAGAAAGGGCTGAAACGGATCATTTCTCTGTTTTTCTTGATAAATGTACGTTGCCTGACGATAAGCCGCAGTCGCTTCAGCGTGAACATAAAAGATAGCTGACAATATAACCGATGAAAATACAGCATATTTCTTCAACATGATTCACTCCTCTTTTTTTGCGTTGCAACACTCGCAACACCAACATGATTCATGTTTACTTTCCTTCTTCCTCTTTTTTCATACTCATCACGATATCGCTGGTAATTTCCCTGCCAGCTTTAGTTTTTCGAGTTTCTTTTATAATGACCTTACTGTCCGCAATTTGCACAATCTGCCCATGCCTGCCGATCAACATCTTTTCCTTCAACACATAGCCTTTCCCTGCCATATCCTCAGCCATGGCGATAATGCTGCCTTGCACACCCATCACTGCCACCAGCCGAAGCTGGCCCGGCTCAAAGAGCTGCATCTCCTTCAATGGCTCTTTTGTATCTTCATCAACAAGCTCGTCTTGTTGTGCTTTTTTTTCATCTTCTTTTTTAATGAAGGAAACAAAAGGATCAGGCCTTTTATCAAGTTCATAAGAAAACTTGGAACGTTTTCTTGCTTCTCCTGGATCAATATTTTTTTCTGCCCCAGCAGCATCTGTACTGCCTGTAGCTGCCGCAGCAGTTGAGGACGACTCTTGGGCGAATGCGCAAGATGCCCACAAGAACAAAGCGATCCCTACGAGTATATATTTAAAATACATGGTGCTTCTTGCACACCCCCTATTTTTTTGCTGGCGGATTATTGCCCGCAGGCGGAGCTGCCGCCTGACCAGTATAGCGATACGTCAATAAGTTACAGGATGAAGTGAGCATCATGTCACCAGCCACTTCCATAGGACTGCCCATATTGATATTATCAACTGTTACCAAACGATCCAATCCGCTCACTTCACCAAGAAAATAGCCAATGTTATGATACGGCCCTTTTATTGCGATGCTCACCGGTATCTCAGCATAAAAATCTTTCAGAGTTTCACCTCCTGGAACAAAGGATGTAAATTCCAATCCTGCTTTTCTGCCGAGATCAGATATATTGCGTAATAATGCAGGAATTTCTGGCCCCTTCGGAAGAATAACCGAGATTTGCTCAAATTTCTGTTCTGCTTGTTTCAGCTCCTCCTGATGCTTCGGATAATTGGCTTCAGCTACCCGCGCTTCATCCACTTTTTTTGTCAAATCTGCTTGCTGCGTCTCAAGTCCGGTAATTTCTTCTTGTTTCGGCTGATAAAAAAGAAAAAAGAAAGCAGCAATCGGTGCGGCGATTAAACCGGCAGCCAAAGCAATTTTGACGTTCTTCTTCCAAGGAATGTATTTTTCATTAACAAATTTTTCGACTTGTGCTGAAAATTTTTCTGACGAAGCCATAATATATTTCCCTTACTTTGGTGTTGCTGCCGCGCCTTGATTTTGCTCTGATGCCGCTTCTTCTGTTTTTTTCTGTTCAGCACTGACAGTACAGGCCAGAGCAAAACTTTTCAAATTTCGTCCCAACTGTGAAACAGAAGAAACATTTTGGAGTGTCACCTCAGTGATGTATGAAGGAAGTTTTTTTAAGGTATCAATATATTCTGCTACTGTCTGGCTGTCTAAAGCAATGCCGTTCAGGTTCAATTTGTCCCCAGTTTGGGTCAATGACGTGAGCCAAAGCCGCTCATTCGGTGTACGATTGGCGACCTCATCAAGAATCCGAGCAGTACGCGCCGAAGTTTTTTCTAAATCTAATACAATTTTTGTTTGCTTTTCAATAGCATCTTTTTTGCTTTTCAACTCAGTTATCTGTTTCTGTATTGCAGCCAGCCGCGCTTCTTCCGCCTTCAGCCGAGTAATTTCATCGTTCAGGCCGTTAACCTTGCTGATCAGGCCAAATGCAATAGCAATGAGCAGAGCTATTAGTGCGGCAAAGACCACCGCAAAGACTTTAAGCTGCTGCCATGCCTCAGCCTGCTGCTTTATTTTTTTGACGGGCAGAAGATTGATCCGCAGCATGGCTCAGAACTCCGCTGGACGAATGGCCAGTCCGGCTGCTATCGACATTTCCGGGGCAGCGACCTTCAAATATTCCATGTCGATTTTTTTATCTATTTTCATGCCCTCGAACGGATTGAAGTCAATCACCTCAAGCCCGGTTTCTTTCGCTAAATAATCGCGCAGCCCATGCACTTTCGAGCCGCCGCCGCTGAGAACAAGCGCAACCAGCGGCTTGCCGGGATTGTTATTGCCGTACATATCAATAGCTTTTTTTATTTCCAGAACCCAGCGGGTGCAGATGCGGGTGAATATGCCGTGCAGCTCCTCCAAATGTTCTTCTTGAGCGGCCTGCCGACCCAGCTTGATTTTTTCGGCATCTCCGTATTCAATCTCCAGCGTTTCCGCAATCTCTTGACTGATTTTATCGCTGCCGGCCGGCACATCGCGGGCAAGCACTGAGGTGCCGCCTACGATGATGTTGATGCTCATTTTTGAGGCTCCGATATCAACGAGGCAGACATTTTTTTCACTGCCTCCGACCGTGTTCCAGATATTCTCCAGCGCGAAGCCGTCCACATCAACCAGCACCGGCAGCAGCTTCATAGCTTGCAGCATGTCCAAGTATCTGTCCACCACCTCTTTTTTGGCGGCAACCAGCATGACCTCGCTGCGCTCGGTCTCGCTTTTGGACAGCTTGATTATTTGATGATCCAGATAAACTTCTTTAATATCAAAGGGTATATACTGTTCCGCCTCCTGCTGAAGGCGTTCTTCAAAAGCGGCCTGGCTCTCAATGTCTATATTGATTTTTTTAACAATCACCGAATAGCCAGAAATGGACAAGCCGACCCGTTTGTTGCTGATTTTTAAATTTTTAAGCAGCTCGGCGATAGCCGCAGCGACATCTTCCGCATCTTGCAGCACGCCGTCGTCCACCGCGCCGGGAGAAATGGCTGTGGCCCCAAGTGACTTCAGCTCGTAGCCGCCCTTGCGCACCCGCTCAATTTGGCAGATTTTCACCGCATGGGAGCCAATATCTATGCCGATGATGGGGATTTCCTTCTTTGCCATGTTCTGGTCATCAAAATAAAGTCTGCTTTATGCCGCTCCCGCTGCGAACCACGCATATGTACATATATAGCGCAGAAGATGAAAAAAAAGCAAGGGCAGTTTCAAAATTTTAATCAGACAACAAACAAAGGGAGAATTTTTCCCTCAATTAACCGTCACTAACTGCCGCACCCGGATGCTCGTCTTCGGCGGGACATAGGACGAATAATAATAGCCGCCCTGATAGCTGCGGTACTCTCGAATCACCTTGCCAACATAATCAACAGTTTCTGGAATCTGAGGAATGCCGCCGCTCCGCAGCACTTTGTTCGGCCCGGCATTGTAGGCGGCCAAACTGAGCTGGATGTTGCCGTTGAAATTATCCAGCATCTCGCGCAAATATCTGGTGCCGCCATAGATGTTCTGCCACGGATCAAACGGATCGTTGACATTGAGGTAGCGGGCTGTGCCCGGCATGAGCTGCATCAGCCCCTGCGCTCCCTTGGAGGAAACCGCATAACGGTTGAAGCCAGATTCCGTTTTAATCACCGCTTTGACCAAAAGCGGATCAACCTGATGCAGCCGCGCCGCCTGTTGAATGTGGTAGTCAAAACCGTTTGGCTCCACCGTTGTGCCAAAACGGAGCTGGCGGCGGTCAATTCGGTACACTTCAGGCGCGGTGGTGATCGTCAGGCGGGGCTGATTTGAAAAAACGCTGTAGTTCACCGGCTTGCAGCGTTTGTCGCCGGAAACGTTTGTGTAATGCACCACGCCGCGCTCATCGGTGTATTTGCAGATTTCCCCCTGCGCCTGCCCGGCGCAGGAGAGCAAGCTCGACATGACGGCAATGCGGAATAACACGCAGTTTTTCATAGCAGACACCTTGCCGGTCACTGATTTCAGGTTATTTCCGCCGCTTCTCCCAATCCGCAAGAAACTGCTCCATGCCGAGGTCAGTCAGCGGATGCCGGGCCAGCTGGGCGATGACTTTGTAGGGAATGGTGGCGATGTGTGCGCCAAGCAGCGCGGACTGAATCACGTGCATCGGGCTGCGCACTGAGGCGACGATCACTTCAGAGGTATAGCCATAGTTGCCGAATATGGTCATGATCTCATTGATCAGCGACATGCCTTCCTGAGCGATGTCATCTAAGCGGCCAACAAAGGGGCTGACATAGGCCGCGCCCGCCTTGGCCGCCAGCAGGGCTTGCGCAGGCGAGAAAATCAGGGTGACGTTGGTGCGGATGCCGTCCGCCGCCAGCCGCTTGACCGCCTTCAGCCCTTCCGCCGTCATCGGCACTTTGATGACGATATTTTTGTGCAATTTCGCCAGATCGCGGCCTTCGGCAACCATGCCGTCCGCCTCCAGGCTGATCACTTCAGCACTGATCGGGCCGTCCACCAAGGCGCAGATGTCAGCCAGTATCTCGTTGAAAGGCCGCTGCTCTTTGGAAATCAGAGAAGGATTGGTGGTCACGCCGTCCACCATGCCCAGCTCCAATCCTTTTTTTATTTCCTCGATATTGGCTGTGTCAATAAAAAACTTCATTCGTCCTGTCCTTTGGTTCCGCCCGTGAATGCGTCGCAGCAGGCTTCGCTGCAAAAATAATATGTTCTGCCGTCCTGCCGGAGCCGGACCGCCTGTTGTTTCGGAATGAGCACACCGCAGACCGGATCTTCCACCAAAACATCGGCGGCGGCTTCCTGTTTTTTCTGCTCGTCCTGCTGCTGCCGCAGCAGCTCGGCCTGAATTTTATCGCGCAGCTGACGGCGGAGCAGCCGCCAGAAGACGTAGAGCAGGCAGCCAAGAACAAGCAGGCGCAGCGGATTCATGCTGCCCCGCCTCCAGATGAACAAAGATAATTCATAAGATCATTATAGTCGGGGCAATGCAAAAGTCGAACCAATTTTTCTTTTCCGTCGCTCCGGCTCAATCGCTTTGATCGGAATATTCATAGGAGTTACGCGGTTGAAATACTACATTCAATATATCGCAACATTATTAAATTATTATAAAAATTCCAACACTGCATCGACCTGCCCGAACAAATTATCCTCGCTTTTCAATGCCACAACCAGCCGTCCGTCCGGCGTGAGGCGCACCGGGTCTGGGGCAGGCTTTTGGCCTTTCTTCAGCGGCTTGGCTGCCTGCTTGGGCCGGAAGCGTTCGACAAAGGCAATCAAGGTTTCCGGGGCAACTGCGGTGGATGCGCTGAAGCTGAAGACCAGCCCGGCAGGAGCCAGCTCCGCCTTGCTGATGCCGAGCTGGCGCAGCTGCTGCTTCAGGCCAAGCAATGCGAAGAGATTCTCCGCTTCCGGCGGCAGCGGGCCGAAGCGGTCGATGATCTCCTCCTTCAGGTCAGCGAGCTGCTCCGGCTGGGCGTTGCCTGCCGCTGCAAGCCGCCGGTAGAGCCGGTAGCGCAGGGCGGTTTCCTGCACATAGGCATCCGGGAGGAAGGCGGCCACGGGCAGCTTGACTTCCGGCTCCGGCAGCTGCTTGACCGGGCCGCCCTGCGCCGCCTGCTGCTTCAGCTCGGCCACGGTCTCTTGCAGCAGCTCAAGGTAGAGATCATAGCCGACTGCGGCGATGTGGCCGGACTGCGACACGCCGAGCAGGCTGCCGCCGCCGCGCAGCTGGAGGTCGTTCATGGCCAGCTTGAAGCCGCTGCCCAGCTCCGCGCAGTCCATCAGGGCGCGAAGACGCTGCTCGGCCTCGCTGGTCAATTGCTCCGGGTCCGGCACGAGCAGATAGGCGTAGGCCTGACGGCTGGCCCGGCCAACCCGCCCGCGCAGCTGGTAGATGTCTGCCAGGCCGATGCGGTCGGCGCGGTTGATGATGATGGTGTTGGCATTGGCGATGTCGAGGCCGGACTCGACGATGGTCGTGCAGACCAGCACATCAAGCTCATGGCTGATGAAGCTGACCATGATCTCTTCCAGCTCCGGGCCGGGCATCTGGCCGTGCGCCACAGCAATGCGGGCTGTCGGCACAAGCTGGCCCAGCCGCTCGGCAATGCCGTGGATGGACTGGATGCGGTTGTGAATAAAGAAGATCTGCCCGCCCCGCGCCAGCTCCTGCTGCACCGCCTCGCGGATGACCAAGTCATCCTTGCGGGCGAGAAAGGTCTTCACCGAGCGGCGGTGGCGCGGCGGACTGGAGATCACCGAAAGGTCGCGGATGCCGAGCAGGGACATCTGCAAGGTGCGCGGGATCGGCGTGGCGGTGAGCGTGAGCACGTCCACATCAGCCCGCAGCTTCTTCAGCCGCTCTTTGTGCGAGACCCCGAAGCGGTGCTCCTCGTCCACAATCAGCAGGCCGAGCTTGTGAAAAGAAAGCGTGTCCGAGAGCAGGCGGTGCGTGCCGACAATCAGGTTGATCTGGCCGGACTTGAGGCCCTCGCTGATCTGCCGCTGCTCTTTCGTTGAGCGGAAGCGGCTGGTGCAGGCCACTTCGATGTTGAAGCCCGCAAAGCGTTCGCGGAAGGTGGCGGCGTGCTGCTCGGCCAGAACGGTGGTTGGCACTAAGACCGCGACCTGATAGCCGTCCTCAATTACCTTGCAGGCCGCCCGCACCGCCACTTCCGTCTTGCCGTAGCCCACATCGCCGCAGACGAGCCGGTCCATCGGCTTGTTCGACATCAGGTCGCGGAGCACATCGTCAATCGCGGCAGCTTGGCCTTCCGTCTCATCATAGGGAAAGGACTCCGCCAGCTCTTTGTAGAGCGTGCCCGGCGGCTGGAAGCTGTGCCCCTGCCGCAGCTCGCGCTGGGCGTAGATGGCGAGCAGCTCCTGCGCCTTCTCCCAGACCGCCTCGGTGACTTTTTTCTTCGCCGTCTGCCAGCGTGCGGAGCCGAGCTTGTCCAGCTTGGGCTGCTCATCGCTGAGGCCCTGATAGCGGCTGACCAAGTGCAGCTGGTCAACCGGCACGTAGAGGCGGTCGCCGCCGAGGAATTCCAGCAAGAGGAAGTCGCCTCGCTGCCCGGCAAAGTCCATGTTGACCAAGCCTTGGAAGCTGGCCAGGCCGTGATCGCGGTGAACAGCGACCTCGCCGACCGTGATTTCATCCAGCGCAAGACCATCGCTCTGCGCGGCGCGGCCCTTCTTGCGGCGGCTTTGCGGGCCAAGCCGCTTCTCACCAAACAGCTCGGCGGCGGAAAGGATGTGCAGCCTTTCATCCGGCAGATCAAAGCCCTGCGAGAGCGGGTGCTCGACTAAGAGCAGCGCACCCTTCGGGCAGGCGCTCAGATCAAGCGGCGAAGCGGTCCGTCCCGGCTTGAGGCCGCAGCCCGCGAGCATTTCTTCGAGATGATCAGCTTGCAGGCTGGAACGGCAGGCAAGGATTGTAGTCTCACCCGCCCGCAGCCAAGCCGTCAGACGCTCGGCCAAAGGCGCGATCACGCCGCGCTGCTTGCGTTCAATCTCAATCTCCTGCCGCAGCGTGCCGTGGCCGCTGTCCTGCTGCGGTGCTGGGCAAAGATGGTGTTCGGAAATCTGCCGTTCCAGCTCAGTTTGGCTGAGGAAAAGGCGTTGCGGCGGCAGAGCGAAACCTTCGGCGGCAGCCTCAGTCCGGTTGTGCTCAATCCGCTCCCAGAGCAGACTGATTTTCTGGCGGACAGCTTCCGGCTCCTGCACCACGCAGACCGCGCCGGGCGGGAGATAATCAAACAAGGTCTGCGGCTCTGGGCAGACCAAGGGCAGGAGGAATTCAATGCCGGGAAAGCGGCTTTGCTCGCCAAGCTGGCGCAGCGCGTCGGCATTGCTGAAGCCGAAGCTCTCGGCGCGGGCGGCCAGCTCCTGCCGCCACGTCTCGCTGCGGGGAAAGAGGATGTCCGAAGCAGGCAGGATGACCGCCTCGTCCAGCTCTTCCTCGGAACGCTGCGTGAGCGGGTCAATCACCCGAATGGCTTCGATCAGGCCGTCGGAAAAGCTGAGGCGCAAGGCCTTGCCGTCCAGCTCAGGACGATACGGCGGAGGAAAAATGTCAATAATGCCGTCGCGCACAGCCACGTCGCCTGGCTGCTGGACGAGTTCGCAGCTCTGATAGCCGTTGCGGAGCAGCGCGGCCAGCAGGCTGTCGCGGTCGCAGCTTTCGCAGGCCATGACGAATTCGCAGCAACCAGCAAAAAGCTGACCCGGCAGCACCCGCCGCAAGACCGCCTCCGCTGAAGCGAGAAGGATGCAGGGCTGACTGCGTTCATGGAGGAAGTGCAGCGCGGCGATGCGGGCCGCAACCGTGGCCGGATCAGGGGCCAAGCGGGCGTAAGGCGGAATCTCAAAGGCTGGATAGACCAGCACCGGCGCGGTGGTGAAAAGGCTGATGTCCCGCGCCAATGGTTCAAGCTGCTCGTCCGCCGGAACGATGCAGCAGACGGTCTCCCGTCGTTCCGCCTGGAGACGGGCGAGGAGCAGGGCGGTGCTGCCGTGGTTCATGTTTTGCTGCTGCTCAGGAAATTGCTGCATGGTGATTTGCATTTCGTGGTAGGGGCACGACATGTCGTACCCCTACTTCTTCTCCAAAATGGTGCCTGTGAGAATGGCATCCGTCAAATCCGCTCCCTCCAGATTGGCCCCTTCAAGTTTTGCGTATTGCAAATTAGCCCCACCAAGATGAGCTTTTTCAAGATGTGCTCCACTCAAGTTTGCGTGTACAAAAATTGAATAGGATAAGTCCGCACCTTCAAGACGTGACATAGTAAAGTTTGCCTGTATAAAATTCTGCGAGTAAAGCTGATAGCCAGATAAATCTAAGAATCCTAACCAGATTACACGACCAGTCATCCCTTTTACCCGCGAAACCCATGCTCCAAAGGCAAACTTCGATTCCAATTCCAGTTTTGAAACGTGCTTGGTCAGTTCAGCAATATGAAAATGTACGGCCAGTAAAGACTTCTCCGTATTCCAAGCCAAACGCAGATGGCTCTTAAAGCCTTTACTCAAAAATTCATCAGGAAAAGGGAGGCCATGATTGATGGTGTAACTCAGCAATTCACGCATCATGTTTTGCAAGGCCAGCAGTTCCTGCTGCGTCATGCCCCTGAACTCGTTGCTGATAAAGCGCAGCAGGTCATCATCCATATCCGTAGCTGCGCAAAAGGCAGTCCACTGCTGCAAGGCATCCTTTTCCGACCAGCCGTCATCCGGGTCTTCCTGCCGCCGCCTGCGCTGCTTCTCCATCTGCCGCAAGAGGCGGACGATGCGCAGGGCAGTCAGGTATTCGCCAAAGCTCTTGTGGGTGAATTCAAAGGTCGGGTCGCCGTCTTGGCGGTGCTCGCTCTGCCGGAAGTAGAAGGCGGTGAGCAGGCGGGTCACGCCCGCTTTTGCTCCTTCTTGGAACCGCTCCAAATAGCGTTCAATGCCGCCTGTTTTGCATTTCGCCCGAATCCCGGCAACCGTGGCGGTGCGCCCGTCTCCATGCCATACCGCCAGAGCGATTTCCTCCAAAACTCGGAGAAAGTCACGCTCCTCCAGCCCGCCCGCACAAGCACTTACCCGGCCTCCCTCGTCGTACTGGCGGCAATAGACCGCCTTGATCAGGTCGGCATAAATTTTATTCAGCGTGGTCTCGTCGCTGAACGTGATGGTCTGGCGGTCATAGCTGAGAGCGACCAAGTAATTGAGCAACGGCTGGGCCGTGATCTCATCCAGATGCTCCCGCGCTAAATCCGCAGGCAGGCCCGCATAGTCTTTGCCCGCAGCCTCGGCGTACTGCCGCCACCATCGCTGCCGCTGGTCTTCGGCAAGCCGCTTGTCCGGGTCGTGGTATTGCTCGCGCTCCTCTTCGGCAATGAAATACGGCAGCACATGACTGATCTGCTTAGGCTCACGCAGCTTGGCTGCCACTTCCTGCACCGCAATGGTCCGCCCGGTGATGATGACTTGCCGTTGCAGCCCTTGGCTGTTACCCTCGTGGATACGGCGCAGCACTTCGTCCACAAAGTTGCAAGCTGTCTCCAAGGCGGCCTTGCCTTGCTGGGCCAGCTCGTCCAAACCGTCAAAGATGAGCAGCAGCCGGTTTTTGCCGTCCTTGGCCGCGAGCGGATTGCCGGACAGGAAACGGTTGTTCCTGATATGGCTCTCCATTGCTGTGATCAGATTGTCCGTGGCATCAAAGAGATGCAGGGGAATGTACAGGCAGGGGATGTCGGTTTCTTTGGCAATCCGGGCGGCAAAGAGCTTGGCAAAAGTGGACTTTCCCGAACCTGGCCCGCCGCTGATGAAACGCACTGCCGGGCCGTCCGCGAAATTGTGCAGCCAAGCGCGGAATTCCTCTTCCAAATCCACCACAATCCGCTTGGCTGTGTCCCGCTGCGGCGCAAGCTCCGGGCCGCGTTCTTCGTCGCGCTCCTTTTCCTCGTAATAGGCCCGCAGCGGCACATAGACCTTTTCCACACCAAAGGCTTCGGCAAACATCCGGTCGCTGATCTGGCGTTGCAGCCATTGCTTGTAGAGCTGCCAGCCCTGCGCCTCTTCCGTGGCCTTGGTGAACGGCGTGTCGAAATGATTCCGCAGCTCGGCGTAGTCCAGCGGAGCCTTGCGCCATGTTTCATGCAGGGCAAAGACAAAGTAATCCGGCAGACGGCAGGCGATCTGTTCGGCATCCGCTTGCTTGGCACCAAGTCCTTGCAGCCAAGCAGCCAACGGGCCTTGCAAATTCTTCAGCAAAGGCAGCTCGTCAGGCCGGTCAAAAAACTGTGGGCTGATCGTTACTTCCGCTTTGCCCATTTCCTCTTCAAAGCGGGCGGAAAGCGTCTCCAGCTCTTCTTCCTGCGGGCAATTGCGGAAGAGGTCAGCGTAGTTTTTCACCAGCTCAAAAAGAGCGGCTTCCAGCGAGCGGGAAATGAGCAGCCAAGCCAGCTCGTTGGGCTTGTCGCGCAAACCGGCAGCATCAACGGTATCTAAAGCGGCTTCAGCAACACCGCCGAAGTCAAGCGACACACCTTTCAGAGCTGCTTTCACAACGCCTTGCAGAAACTTCCTTGGCTCAAGGCTGATGCTTTTATTCCAAACGGAAACCGGCTTGGTGATGTTCACAGGAGTCACGCAGCTACATGCATCAAGCATGTGATTGATGTAGGGGCGAAAAATTTTTCGCCCCTACTACTGTTTATGCAAGCGGTCTTAGGTGAAGGAAAGGACATTTTGGTATGGCTTCAACAACCATCTTGGATGGGTATTGCCGGGGCAGCGTAGGGGCGGTTCGCGAACCGCCCTTACAAGTCACCCAGCGTCAAGCAGCCATGCCCGCCGCTTGCAGCAGGCTGCTCTCCGGCGCGTCCGGGCTGAGTTCCTTCCCGCCCGCCATGACTCCAAGCAGGCGGTCGGCCAGCAGCTTGCCGAGCTGCACGCCCTCTTGGTCAAAGGAATTGATGTTCCAGCAGAAGCCTTGAAAGGCGATGCGGTGTTCATAGAGGGCCAGCAGCGCGCCCATTGCATAGGGCGTGAGCTGCTCGGCGATCAGCACCAAGCTGGGGCGATTGCCGGCAAAATGCTTGTTCGGGTTCTCGTGCTCGCGGCCCTGCGCCAAGGCCAGCGACTGTGCCAGCATGTTGGCTGCCAGCTTCTGCTGCGACGTGGTTCCATTCACGGTGATGTCACTGCCATGCTGCGAACGGCGGAAGCCAATGAACTCCGCCGGGACGATCTCCGTGCCTTGGTGCAGGAGCTGATAGAAGGCGTGTTGGCCGTTGGTGCCCGGCTCGCCCCAGACTATGGGGCCGGTCTTCCAGGTGACTGGCGTGCCGGTGCGGCTGACCTGCTTGCCGTTGCTCTCCATGTCGCACTGCTGGAGATGGGCCGGAAAGCGCAGCAGGGCTTGGCTGTAGGGCAGCACCGCCACGGTGTTGCAGCCGAGGAAGTTGCGGTTCCAAATGCCAAGCAGAGCCATCAATAACGGCAGATTTGCGCGGATGTCGGGCTGCTCGGCGGCCTTGTCCATCTCGTGCGCCCCGCGCAGCACCTCAATAAAGGCATCATAGCCCAAGGCAAAGCCCAGCGTCACCCCGCCGACCATCGAGGTGGCGGAATAGCGCCCGCCGATGTAGTCGTACATGTGGAAGGCGGCGAGATAGCGGGCTGGGTCATCCATGAGGCTGCCCGCGCCTGTCACCGCGACCATGTGACGGAGCGGATTCAGGCCCGCCTTAGCCAAGGCCGTGCGAACCAGCTCCTCGTTGGTGCGGGTCTCCAAGGTCGTGCCGCTCTTGGACACCACATTAACCAGCGTGCGGGAGAGGTCAAGGCTGGCGAGCACGGCGGCTGCGTCGTCAGGGTCAACATTGGCGATGAAGGCTGCCTTGCGTCCGGGCAAGCGGTACTTTTCCAAGGCCACATACAGGGCGCGGGGTCCAAGATCAGAACCGCCTATGCCCACTTGCAGCATCGTGGTGAAGGGCTGGCCGTGCTCGTTGCAGACAGCACCGCTGTCCACGTCCGCGAGAAAGCTCTTCAGGCGGGCAAGCTGCTCTTTAGCCTGGGCAGTGGCTGCCGGTGCAAGAGGCGCATCGCTGAAGATGTCGCGGCTGGCGGTGTGCAGCACCTGCCGCTCCTCGCTGGCATGGCCGATGATGCGGTTCATCACCGCGCCGCTCTTCATGGCCTGGAACTGCGCCAGCAGCCCGGCCTCATCCGCCAGCTCCTGCAAGGCAGCCAGTACGTTGTCGTCAATGCGCTGGGCAGCGTAAAGCAGATCAAAGCCGCAGGCCGAGGCTTTGTAGTTGGCGATCCGTTCCGGCGGTAAACTGTCAGGCCGGGCAAGGTTGTACGGTGAGCGGGCCAGCTCCGCCAGCCGCTGGACTGCCTTCAGGTCGGCAAAATCCTTCCACGTTGTCATGCTGTCTCCTCCTTTTTGCGCAGCAAATTAGTTGAACCCGGCCAGCTGCTTCATCTTGCGGATCACTGCCGCATAATCCGGCTGCCCGTAAATGGCTGAACCAGCAACAAAGATGTTGGCCCCGGCCTCAGCCATCGCCTTGATCGTCTTCGGGCTGATGCCGCCATCAATCTCAATGCCCGCCGCCGGGTTGACCTCATCCAGCATGGCCCGCAGCTTGCGGCACTTGCCTAGCGTGGACTCAATGAAGGACTGGCCGCCGAAGCCTGGGTTGACGCTCATCAGCATGACAAGGTCAACATCTTCAAGCACATACTCCAGCGCAGAAAGCGGCGTGGCCGGGTTGAGCACCGCGCCCGCCTTCTTGCCCAGCTTGCGGATGGCGTGCAGCGTGCGGTGCAGATGGACGCAGGCCTCGGCATGGACGGTGATCCAATCGGCCCCGGCTTCAGCGAAATCCTGAATGTATTTGTCCGGGTCAGTGATCATCAGATGCACATCCAGCGGCAGCTTGGTCGCCCGCCGCGCTGCCCGCACTACCAGCGGGCCAATGGTGATGGCCGGGACAAAGTGCCCGTCCATCACGTCAATGTGGATCACTTCAGCCCCGGCGGCCTCGACCGCCTTGATTTCCTCGCCTAAGCGGGAGAAGTCGGCAGAAAGGATGGAGGGGGCGATCATCAGCTTCTTCATAAGAAATTTCACCGGCAGAAATATTAAAAGGAATATCTTTAGGAGTTACGCAGTTGAATTTGCAACTCGTTGATTTTGTTCAACTGGCAGCTCGCGTAGCTAAAATGTAACTTGCTGTAATTATTTAGCTTCATATTTCAACTGCGTAACTCCTAATCTTGATGATATTTTTGTTTTCTTGTCATTTGTCTGCTCAAGCATTTTGCTTTGGATTATCCGTCCTCCACTGTTGAAAATCCAGTAGGACAAAGGCGGGTAAAAACAGCAGACCGAAATAGAGAAAATAATAGTAGCGCCAGTTGAATATTTGCAGATAAACCAAAGGCAATGCGCCTGCCAGCAGCATCGCTCCTAATATTCCTGTGTTCGGCAGCCAGCGGAAGCACAGAGTCAGCAGCGGCAGCAGGGCCAGCAGCCAGACTGGATTCCACATCAGCCAGAGCCAAGGCTTTGTATAACTCCATTCGTAGAGCTGCATTGCCGTGTTCCGTAGCTGGGGAAAAACAGGCTTGCTTTGCTGATACGGATACACATCCCACCAGCCAGAATGAAGCAAAAACCACCATGCTTGCCGGTCGTGCATATAATAATGAAATTTATCTGCCTGTGGCGCATCAATATCTAAGACTGTCAGATAATCCCGTGCAGTCCGTTTCAGATCATTGCTGATACTTGAAACTTGCACCATTCCAGCATACCACCTGACCGTTTTTGTAAAAAAACCTTCATGTTGATTATGAGCGGACTGCCGCAATGCTACAAAGCCAATTGCTGTCGTGAGCACCAGTATGGCAAGCACAGGAAGAGCCTTTTTCAGGGGCACTAAGCGCAAAAGCAGCAAAAGAACTGGCAGCACAGCTAAATAAACAATCCCGTTATGTCGAATCAGCCCTACTGCCAGACCAAGCAGAAGCAAGGCGGCACCGCGCTGCTTAGTCCAGCGCAAACGGTTTTCTTTTTCTGCCTGCCGCAATTTGGCCAGCGTCACTGCCCAACATACAATCAGCACAGCAAAAGGAATATCCTTCCACAGCGCAGTGGTATAGACACAAACTGGCACCGCGCCCAGCACGAGCAGCAGCCAGCACAGCGTGATTTGTATCGCCACCCCGCGCCGAAGCAGCCAGAGTCCGCTCCATGCGAGCAAAAGACTGGTCACGACAACTTGGCTGACCGACACTACAGCAGGATTGCTCCAGATGTGACGCAGGTATTTGTACAGAATGACGTTCAGCAAAGGATGGTCGTTTAAATACACATCCGGCAACAGGGCGGCCCGCCAAATTTTCATGGAATCCACGGACATTACGCCAGGCCAGAACGCAGCCAGCCATGCGCCTAAAACGGTCAGGCTGGTTGCGAACATCAGCCAGAACCAAGGCCGCTGCTCACGCAGGAACATGCTGCGCAGACCGCCAATTTCCTGTGCAAGCCGAAACAGGGATGTCAGCAGCCAAGTTGAAAATAAGGCGAAGAAAATTTGCTGGGCAAATTGGAGAGGATGAAAAAAGGAATGCATTCCCTCTAACGGCTGCTCAAAACGAATTTTGCCGTGTTCTGCACGTTTATTTTGCAGCAGATTTGCAATCTGTCCTTTGCCATGCAGTTCAACTGCTGTCAGGCTGGCATTACCGGTGCTGAGTTCCAGCAAACGCACGGGATAGCGCGGCAAATCAACTGTCAGCGCGAATGAGCCGTCTGGCTGTAGCAGCCAATAATCAAATTGCTTGAATTTTGCCTCAACATTGGCCATATACAGATCAAATTCTGTCCTTTTGCCATTGACCTCCACAAAGGCTACGCCAGAATTGGAATCCGTGTGAAAACGGAACGCGACATGTGACTGCGCTGGCAGCTTGAAGGCAAGCGAAGATTGCTCCTGCAAATGCAGTTCGCCGTCAGCAAAGACAGGCGGCTTGGCAAATTCATCCAGCTTGATTTCTGTGCCGTCAACCAGCACGGCAGAACAGACCGCGCCTGCGCTTGAGGATGCGGAATTTTTACGACCTGTTGTCCCGATAACCACGCTGATTTGGCCATCCTGCGGATGAACATCTGGCTGAAACAGCCGCTGTTCATAGTCATTGAAGCCTGCGCCGCTGTCCCAGCGCACCGTGATGGCCGGGCTGCCGCCTGCCGTATGACCACGCAATATCAAGTTGGCTGGTTCTTGCCAACCTGTGCCGAAAATAAAATATAAAAGAATAAGGAGAAAAAAAACTGCTTGCAGGAACAATTTGGAAGAGAGGCAGGACGACACGGTCAATATCCTATGGCAGCATAAGCTGTTCCAGTCGTGCGGCAATTTTCGCCGAATCGCCGCGCTGAACAAGATAAGCATGACGACCGTTTTTTTCATTCAGCCAACGATTGCTGCCATCCTCGCTGACAGCGTTGCTGCCGTGAATCTTCGACCAAAAAGGGATTTGCTCTCCATTAGCCGTCATCACCGCATAATACACCGCGATTTGATCCCAGCTTGGGCGGCCTGCCAGCTTGTTGTGCAGCTCGTAGCTGCGGCGGATCGGGTTGTTTTCCGGCAGGCGGCGCAAGGCCGCGCCGGTGACAATATCCTTGCCCAGCTCAAATCCGGCAAAAATTATCGGTGTCGGCCAATGCGCGGCCACATAGGCTGCCGCTTCAGCGTCGCGGTGAAAATTCCATTCCCGACCGGAAGGATATTGACCGCCCATGCAGACTAACCGGGCCGTTTTCCGGCGCACCAGCTCCTGTCCGTCCAAAGGAGAAACTGCATCCGGCTTGGATTGCAGCAGATTGCGCAGGTTGGTCAGATAGCCGACGCTGACGACAGTCACGCTTTGATCGGGTTGCGCGGCAAGTGTGCGCCGGTAGAGCTGAACAGCATCAGGGGCAGCGGCAGGACGGCGGGAGAAGGCCTCAGCCACAGCGCGGGTGTAGGCGGATTCATCCTGCACCGCGCCGTCCGCCGCCTTGCCAACCGGAATTTCAGGCCGCCCGAACCACGCATTGACCGCTTGCAAGCAAGGAACGCTCCACGGGTTGCCGGATGAAACCATCATTGCAAGAATGTTCACCTTGCCCTGCGCAGCCAAATTGTGGAGCACGGCTGCTGCACCTACATCGTCGGCATCAGAGGAAAAATCTGTGTCTAAAATCAGCAGCGGCGGTCTTGCGCTTATTTCTCTGCCGCAACCGGGCAGCGTCATCGTCCACAGGACGAAAACAAACGTCAACGCCGCTGCAGCCCGCATCAATACGCCCCGCTGAAATAATCAGCCAGAATCTGGGCGTGGTCAAAGGCCAGCGGCGGCAGGGTGTCGCGGCGGAAAATTTTCGCCTGCAAGGCATCATCCAAGCCCTGCGGTTCGCCCTCGGCCTTGGCGATGAAGACGGTGGAGGCGGTGTGCAGCCGTTTGTCGCGGTCGGGATTGGAATAGGTATGGAACTGGCGGAGCAGCGTGACCTCCAAGCCGGTCTCTTCCTTGGCCTCGCGCACCGCTGCCTGCTCGAAGCTCTCGCCGTAATCCACAAAACCGCCGGGCAAGGCCCAGCCGTGCGGTGGATTTTTCCGCTCAATCAGAACAATGCCCTGCGGCAGTTCAATGATGATGTCAACGGTCGGCACTGGATTGCGGTGCGACGGCAGTTCATATCCGCAGCGGCTGCATTGCATGGCGGCATTCCTCCTTCACAGACAGAGCTTGCGGATTTCCTGCCACGAGCTGACCGCAGGCAGATGGCGGCAGTGCTGGTTCCACGGCTGGCGGAAAACCAGCGGCTGAATGCCTGCGGCGTGGAGCTGCTGGCAGGTTTCGGCCCGGTCGTCAATAAACCAGTCCAGCCCTTGGGCGAGAATGTGGCGCGGCTTGTCGTCGTGATCGCCCATCGCCACCACCCGCACAGCCTGCAAGGCCGACGGCGGCAGATGATGGGCGAACCAGTCCAGCACCGGCTCAAGCAGAGGCCGGGCCGTGACCACTGTCACTGTTCCCGCGCGTTCGGCCAGCTCGCTGATCACCTCCAGCGCGCCGGGCATGGGCCGCAGGGCAGTGCTGAGGGAATCTTGCAGAATGCTGCCGAAAATGGCAGCGGCGGTCGCAGCTGACATGTCCAAGCAGCACTCGACCTCAAAGCGGGTGATGTCCTCCAAGCGGAAGCCGCAGAGGCCGTGCTCCTCGCAGGCGAGCCGCAGAAAGGCCTCCGCCGTGTCGGCGATCACCCCGTCAAAATCAAAGCCGAGCCGGGCCGGATCAACCGGCGGCTTATTTGCTGATTTTGGCATCCTCGATGATCGCCACGTAGCGGTAGCCCGCGCCGAAGTCCTTGTCTTTGCTGAGAACGCCCTCAACCATCACTACAGCGTCTTTGGCCGCTGTCTCCGAGGTGGTGACAACTAAGTCATGGGTATTTTTCATCGGATCACCGCTGCCGTCTTGCAGATGAATCCAGTTTTTGCCCATGATCTGCGGTGTGAATTTGACCACCTTGCCGCGCACTTTCACCGGCTTGCCATTCAGCTTCTCAGCTTCAGCGAAGCATTGCTCGACCGTGCGGCCATTCTCTCCTTCTGCCTTCTCGACCTTCACCTCGCCCGCAGGCACCACCGCCCGCGCTGAACCGCCGGACAAGGTTTCCAGCGTGGCCGCGTCCACCGGCTTGTGTGTGCCGCCTTCGGGTGCTGCTGCCCCTTCTTCAGCGAGACCGGACGAAAAAACAACGCTGTCGAATTTTTTATTTAATGCCTTTGACTCAAAATCTTTCATCACCATGCCAGGCTGGAGCGAGACGGTCTGGCCAACCTTAATGTCGGCTGCCGGAATGGCCGCCCAAATTTTTTCCTGCCCATCCTCGACCAGCAGGTAGGTGTAGTCGGCCCCGGACATGCTTTCCAGCACTTTTCCTTTGACTGCTTTCTGCGCAGGCGCGGCAGCCTCGGCGGCAACGGGAGCCTGTTTCGTCTCTTCTGCCGCAGCAGGCACGGCAAGCAGCAGGGTCAGCAGGACAGCAGCAATATGTCTGGTATTCATTGGCATGTCTCCTTGCGCGAATGAGGAAGGATGGAAGACCGCTGGGCGGCCTCGTGTTTCTGTGCTCTGTATTTATAGAAAATTGTCCGGCACCTGTCAACAGAACCCGGCGGCGGCGCGCAGTTTGCGATTGTTTTTCAGGCAGAACATAGTATAACATCGTCCAGCCGCCCGCTTCCGATCGGAAAAAAAGCTCATAACCAAAGGGTCATCATGCGTCCAGCCGCCTTTTTCCTTGCTGTTTTTATCCTGCTTCCCTGCTCTGTTGCCGCGCAGATGATGCCGCCCTATAACCCGCTGACGTTCATGCAGTTTGCCGCTAAAGTGGAAAGCGTCAACACCCTGCGGAACCCCAAAAGCGGCGGCATCGGCCTGCATCTGTTCGCCCGGGATCTGTTTTCCAATTTATATCTGATTCATGTCTGCCCGCAGTGGTATGCGGACAACCATCCTGAACAATTCGCCTTCAAGCCGGGTGAGCAGATTATTGTCTCCGGCTCACGGTTCGCCACTGGCCTGACTCCAAACAACATTCTTGCCGCGACGGTCGTCAATTGCTCCCGCAATTATCTTGAGCTGCGGGTCAGAAATCCGCAGACCGGCGGCGCACTGTGGAACAATCAGCCAGACAATTTGCTTGAGCGGATCACGGAAATTCAACGAAAGCTCTTTTCACAACAATCGCAGCTACTCCGCCGCCAAGTGAAAGACAAAATCATGAGCGGAGCAAACGACAGCCCCTTCCCCTTGTCGGCCCAAATGGCGCACTGAACCACGTCCCGCATCCAACGTTATGACCACCCGGAAATGTTCTGCCCTTGCCGCCGCCCTTGCTGTCGCTTTGCTGTTTGGCGGCTGTTCCTCGAAAAAAAAGCCTGCAGCCCCGTCCGTTCCTCCGGCTGAAGGGCCGGGCAGCAGCTTGAACGGCACGACCTGGCTGCTGGAGACGCTGCGCGGCCAAACCGCCAAACCCGGCTGCACGGTCAATTTTGATCAAGGACAGGCCAGAGGTTCGGCAGGCTGCAACAGCTATCTCGGCCCGTATCTTGAGGGGGAGAAAGGCAAGTTTCACCTGGAACTGGCGGTAATGACGAAGAAACAATGCGAGCCGCCGGAAATCATGCTGCAGGAGCAGAAATTTGTCGAAGCGGTGCAGGCAGCTGCATCCTTTGCTGCCGCCGGAGACAAGCTGACCTTGCAGGATGCGAAGGGCGCGGCGGTGGCGGTGTTTACAAAGCAAAACCAAGAGTTGCGCGGCACGGCGTGGCAGCTTCTCCGGTGCAGCAACGGCCAAGGCGGCATGACCGAGGTGTTCAGCAAGGGCCGGGCATTGACCGCTGTTTTCAGTGCTGACGGCCAGTTCAGCGGTTTTGGCGGCTGCAATCAGTATTTGGCCAATTACACTGCGCCATCATCCACCAGAGCGTTCAGCTTTGAAATGATTCTGATGGACACCAAGCAATGCCCCCCGGACACCCTGATGGAGCAAGAGGGAAACTTCATGGCCGCGCTCTACGCCGCAGCATCATATCGCATTGAAGGTGACACGCTGACCTTAAGCGACGCAGAAGGAAAACCGGAAGTGGTGTTCCGCAGGAACTGATTGCCGCGCAAAAAGAAACGGCAGGGAATATCCCCTGCCGTCCATGACTATCTGCTTGCGGGCAGCGAGCGCGTCACTCGATCTTGTAGCCGCATTTCAGGGTGGCATGATAGACGCAGCTCTGTTTTGTCGGATCCCACGACGGCCCTTTTTCGATTTCGCTGGCGACATTGTACAGCTCCACCTTTTTGACCGATGGACGGCGACTACCCTTCTGTTTTTGCTCCTCGGCCCATGCCTCGCATTTATCCCAAGCCTCGTTGCGGATGCGCGGCTTGCCGCAGTTGGTGATGCCGCTTCCTTCAATGGAAAGCAGCTCAGACCAGCGCAGGCCGTCACCGAACAAATCATTGAGATCGTGTCCGTCAGCTTTGCCTTTGCCCTTCTGCTGCATGGTGCCAGCAGAATGCTCGACAACAGAAATGGCGGTGCTGTACCCACAGGACACTTTCGCGTCAAAAACGCAGCTTGGATTGGGATCATTCGCAACCGGCTTGCCAGTCACGACATTGACATCTGACACTTTGATATCCCGGACTTCAGGCTTCACGGCAACGCCTTTCTGGCCTTTTTTCTTTTCCGCCCAAGCCTCGCAGATTTCCCACGCTTCTCCGGCAATATAGGATTCGCCGCAGTTGGTGATGCCTTTGCCTTTCAGGCTGAGTTTATCAGACCACTTGATTTCATTCTTCAAGGCCGAAACCACAGCCCCGACTCTCTTGTTCAGGGAGGCTTGATCCTGGTCGCTGCCGCCCTGCGGCATTCCGCCAACACCGGCTTGGTTGAGGGCAAGCTGCACCTCCGGTGTGATCAGCAGCGATGGCGGCGCGCCGACCACCTCAGGCGTGGACGACGCAGGTGACTTTTCTGGCTGCGGCGCAGGTTTGTCTGCTGCCGCTGTCGTGTCTTTTTTCAGTCCGACTTCGCAGTCAGCAGTTTTCGCCTTCTGCTCTTCCGGTTCGGCATCACCGCAGCTTTCAGCATCAGCCAGCTTTTTCAACTTGCTTTTTTGGGATAATTTCAGCTTCTGCGCCGCTGTAATTTTTTCCATGCTGTAACCGCATTTCACACTGGCGCGGAAATTGCAGTTCAACTTCGGATTCCATGAAGGGCCTTTGTCATTTTCAACGGCGATATTGTACAATTCAATATCTTCCACATTCGGCTTCTCGTTGCCTTTGATGCTTTTATTGGCCCAATCCTCACATCTGTCCCATGCTTCATTGGTAATGCGCGTCTTGCCGCAGTTGGTCGCGCCTGTTCCTTTCAGATAAAGCACTCCTGACCATTTTAAATCTTTGCCGAAGCTGACTGCTGGCAAAACAAGCATCAGCACGCCGCATGATGTCAAGAAAATTTTTCTCATAATCTCCTCCCAGCAATGTAAACAGCTCTGCCCTGCCTCCGTTTGCCATGATAACATCATTATAAAGAAAAGCCTTGCGCAGGTCAAACTTTTTCCTCGCCGCATCAGCAAGATGCGGAAAACAGGCGGGCATTCCGTGTTACGGCACGGTCGCTGACAATTTTTCGGCTGAAACAAAAAAGGGGGCTATAAAAGCATAGCTGCTTATATAGCCCCCGGCAATTCTTTATGGTAGCGGGGACCGGATTTGAACCGATGACCTTCGGGTTATGAGCCCGACGAGCTACCAGACTGCTCCACCCCGCGACATGTGGCGAATACTATACCGCGCCGGGCGGCCTCTGTCAACAAGGAAATATCCGAACGGCACCCGCTGCTGCCGATTTTTTTACTGCTGCGGCTGCGCTTTTTGGTGGCCGCGCACTGGCAGCACGTTGAAGCTGTTCATTTGAAAGGCATAGCTGTCTATGCCATAACTGAGGCTGACGTAAAAGGCGTAGTCGGGATACAGGTCGCCTTTGGTTGAGGACCAATAATATCCTGGCTGAAGACCGCTAAAGGCTGCCCCGGCGGGCCACGGTTCTTTTTTGCTGATATCTTGGGCAATGGCGATCAAACCTTCCCGGTCAGGAAGCCGCCAGTCGCCTGCCTTGGAGCCGTCTTTCAGGCCGCAGAAGCCGTCAGCCAGTTTGCCTGCGGCTATGCGAGCATCAGACCATGAACGGGTGTTTCGACCGCCGTTCCGGTCGCCCTCGAAGAAGATGCCGCAGCTGGCATTTTTCAGCCAGATCAAACCAGTGCTGCTGTCCGTCAGCGTGCCGTCCCCATTGTCCTTGAAGCGCGATTGCTGCGGTTTTGCTGTAGCAGGCGGATTTTCTTTCTGCTGCATGGCTTGGTCAGTGCTTCTGTTGATCAAGTCCTTGAGCGGCTGGATCCAATCAGACAAGGCAGTATCCGCACAGCACAGCAGAAGCAGGCAAGCGAGAGCAGCAGGGTGCGAAAAAAATCCTTTCATTTTGTCTCAGCTAAAGTGAACATGCGAACAGCAATAGCAGAGCATAGCCGCTTGTCGGCATTTTTCAAGAGAAAAGAAAAAAATCTGCCGCATGAGCTGCATTCATCATTCACTATCAGGATGCCTGTCTGACCACCGCCAGCATCCGCGCCGCCACCTCGTCCGCTGTCATATTTGAAGCATCGATCAGCACTGCATCCGCAGCCATGCGCAGCGGGGCAATGGTGCGTTCGCGGTCGTTGCGGTCGCGCTCGATGATCTGGGCGAGGATTGCCGCCTCATCCGGCACCGCCTGCCCCTTGGCGCGGAGCTGCCCGACCCGCCTTCTGCACCGTTCCTCCGGCGGCGCGTCCAAGTAGAACTTCCAGGCCGCAGCTGGGAAGACCACGGTGCCGGTGTCGCGTCCCTCAGCGACGATCTCCCCTGCCCTGCCCATCGCCTGCTGGAGCGCGGTCAGTTTGGCCCGCACTGCCGGAAGTGCTGAGACCTGCGAGGCCATCATCCCGGCTTCCGGGCTGCGGACAGCCGCGCTGATGTCCTCGCCATTCGCCATGACCCGCACGTCGTCGCTCTCGTGCAGCGGCGGCAGCAGACGGATGTCGAGCCGTGCCAGCAGTGCAGCCAGAGCCGCCGCATCTTCCAAGCTGATGCCCTCCTTCCTGCACTGCACGCCGACCGCCCGGTACATCGCGCCAGTGTCTAAATATGTCCAGCCCAAGGCCGCCGCAACTTTGCGGCTGACCGTGGACTTGCCCACGCCTGAAGGGCCGTCAATCGTGACCACCCTCAGCCGCTCCGCTCCGCCCGCAACCATTGCCTCCTCCATAGATGAACCTCTTCAGGCTGGCCGTATGAACCACTTCATACGGCTGACATGAACCTCTTCATATTGTTCGCATGATACGCTTCATACGAACAGCATGAACCTCTTCATATTTCATGGCTGATGAGCGAGGGCCGCCGCGATGAAGGCCCGGAAGAGCGGATGCGGCAGCATGGGCTTGGACTTGAACTCAGGGTGGAACTGGCAGCCGAGGAACCACGGATGCCCGCCCAGCTCGACGATCTCCACCAGACTGCCGTCCGGCGAGGAGCCGCTGATGATCAGCCCTGCCTGCTCCAGCCGCTCGCGGTAGAGCGTGTTGAATTCATAGCGGTGTCTGTGGCGTTCGCTGATCTCGCTCTGAGCGTAGGCGGCATGGGCGAGGCTGTTTTCCTTGAGGACGCATGGGTAGGCACCGAGGCGCAATGTCCCGCCCATGTCGGAACGCTCATCCCTCGTTTCCGTCCTGCCGCTGCGGAAATCAAACCACTCCTTCATCAGATAAATGACCGGATGGGCCGTGGCCGGGTTCAGCTCGACCGAATCCGCTCCCTCAAGCCCAGCGACATTGCGGGCGAATTCCACCACCGCAAGCTGCATTCCCAAACAGATGCCGAAGAAGGGTATCTTATTCTCGCGGGCATGGCGGATAGCCCTGATCTTCCCTTCCGTGCCCCGGCTGCCAAAGCCTCCGGGCACTAATATGCCGTCGCAATTTGCCAGCTCGTTGACAGAACCGCCGCCTTCCAGATCATCCGCCGCGATGTAGCGCAGATTGACCTTGGCATCGCAGGCCAGGCCGCCGTGAATCAATGCCTCGTGCAGGCTTTTGTACGCCTCTTTCAGCTCGACATATTTGCCGGTGATGCCGATGGTCACGCTGCGCGAGGGACTCTTGCTCCGCCTGACCAGATCCTGCCACGGCTTGATGTTCGGCGCGCCGGTCCAGATGCCCAGCTTCTGGAGGATGCGGTGGTCGGCTCCCTCCTCATGCAGGCGCAAAGGCAGCTCGTAGATGTTCTCCACATCCACGGCAGTGAAGACCGCTTCCGCCTCGATGTTGCAGAAGAGGCCGATCTTCTTCTTCACCCCTGCGTCCAAGGCGGTTTCGGTGCGGCAGATGAGAATGTCGGGCTGAATGCCTGCGGACAGCAGCTCCTTGACAGAGTGCTGCGTCGGCTTGGTCTTGATCTCCCCGGCGGCCTTGATGAACGGAACCAATGTCAGGTGGATGAACAGGGAGTAGTCACGGCCCAGGTCGCCCCGCAGCTGGCGGATGGCCTCGATGAAAGGCAGGCCCTCAATGTCGCCGACCGTGCCGCCGATCTCGACTATCGCCACGTCCGCCATGCCGTCCAACTGCATGACCGAGCGTTTGATTTCATCGGTGATATGCGGAATCATCTGCACGGTGCCGCCAAGATACTCGCCGCGCCGCTCCTTCATGATCACCGAGTAATATATCCGGCCAGAGGTGTAGTTGTTGATCCGGCCCATGACCGCCTTGGTGTAGCGCTCATAGTGGCCCATGTCGAGGTCGGTCTCCGCGCCGTCGTCGGTGACATAGACCTCGCCGTGCTGGAAGGGATTCATCGTCCCAGGGTCAACATTTATATAGGGGTCGAGCTTCTGGAAGGTGACGCTCATGCCCCTGCTTTCGAGCAGAGCGCCGATGGAGGCTGCGG